>CAZSPS010000162.1:0-8682 GCA_964608875.1 uncultured Ectothiorhodospiraceae bacterium | reverse complement strand
GCCCGCGTGGGCCGTGGGGTTCCTGGCGGGCAACCTGCTGATGTTCGCCGTCGTGTACCTCGCCACGTTCCTCGAGACCGGCACCGGCCAGACGGGCCTCACGCTCGAGAGCTGGCGGGCGCCCCGGCCGGTCGACGGCTTCGACACCCTGGCAGGCAACACCGTCCAGGCGCTGGACCACGTCCTCGCCCGCTCGGAGCAACTGCTGCTCTCGTTCCGTTACCTGTTCGATCTTCCGGGCGCCCTGCTCCCATACGTCGCGGGGGCCGTCTGGCTCGCGCTCGTGTGCGTGCTCGGCGAACGCCGCCATCTGCCCGCGAAGCTGTTGCTCGCGACGATCGCCGCCGCGCTGTTCGTGGCCGCCATTCCCCTGGGCATCCGGGTCTCGTTCCGTTCCACGATCCCCTTCGCCTTCGCCGCCGCGGCGCTGCTGGTCCTCGCGCCGCAGACGAAGCGCTGGAAGTCCGCGCTGCAGGCGCTGTTACTGCTGGGGCTGTCCGCGGCCTGGAGCCTCCAGAGCACCAATACCCTCATCTACCGCAACGGCGTCCTCGATGCGTACCGGGCCGAGCTCCTGCGGGCGGCGCCGGACGACCCGGAGCGCTTGCGCGGCATCCTCCTGATGAACGACCCGCTCACCGACGTGAGGAAGGCGACCTGGACCCTCGAGAAGGCGCTCGGCCTCTCCAGGAAGAACACCACCGCCGTCAGGATCGGCGACGAGTGGGGCGGGGGGTACGTCACCCCCTGGCTGGGCATGGCGCGGGCGGCGGGCTTCCGGGACGCCGTCGCCTGCGGGCGCAAGGTGTCGGCGTCGCTGCCGATCTGCCGCCGGGCGCTCGCGCGCTTCCCCCGCGCGCCGGCGGGAGGGCGCGGGCTGTACCGCTTCGCCGGTACCCTCGACGGCTACCTGGCCGTGTTCATCAATCCCGGCTGGAAGAGTCGTTGAGCGGATCCCGGTGCGGCTCGGAGTGCCGGTCCGGGTGCGGAAACCCGAGCCGCTCCCGCACCACGTAGAGCGGGCGGCGCTTCACCTCCTGGAAGATGCGCCCCAAATACTCGCCGAGCACCCCGATGACCACGAGCTGCACGCCGCCCAGGAACAGCGTGACGATGGACTGCATCGCCCAGCCGGGCGACCAGGTCTCGGTGAAGAAGCGCACGGCGAGGACGTAGACCACCCCCCCGAAGGCGAGCCCGGAAGAGAGCAGGCCGAGCCAGATCGCGAGCCGCAGGGGGAAGGCGGAGAACGACAGGATGCCGACGGCGGCGAAGCGCAGCATCTTGCGCAAGGGGTACTTGGTCGTGCCCGCGGCCCGCCCGGCCCGCCGGTAGGAGACCGGCTCCTGGCGGAAGCCGAGCCAGGCCACCATGCCGCGCACGAACCGGTCGCGCTCCGGCATGGCGAGGAAGGCGTCCGCCACCCGGCGGTCCATGAGCCGGAAGTCGGCGGCGTTGCCGGGGATCGGCACGTTGGCGAGCGCGCGCATGAGCCGGTAGAAGCCGGCCGCCGTCCAGCGCTTGAAGGCGGTATCGCCGTCGCGCCGCGCGCGCACCCCGTAGACGACGTCGGCGCCACGGCGCCAGCGCTCGAGCAGCTCGGGGATGACCTCGGGCGGGTCCTGCAGGTCGGCGTCCATGATCACGACCGCATCGCCGCAGGCGCTCTGCACCCCGGCGGTGATGGCGGTCTGGTGGCCGAAGTTGCGCGACAGGAGGAGCACCCGCACCCGCGGGTCGCCGCGCTGGATCTCGTGCAGCAGCTCCGGGGTGGCGTCGCGGCTGCCGTCGTCGACGTAGAGGACCTCGAAGCCGAGCCCGGGCACCGCCTCAAGCGCCGCGACCAGCCGTGCGTGCATCTCGCGCACGACCTCCTCCTCGTCGAAGCAGGGCACGACCACGGACAGGAAGGCGGTGGACGGGTCGCGCATGCGCTCACGCCTCGCGCGGGCGCAGGTGGGCGTGCCAGCGCCGCTCCCAGGCCTTGAAGCCGCGCGCGATGAAATACACCAGCAGCATGTACAGGACCGCGGCGGCGAGGAACCCCTCGTAGGCCACGTAGTACTTCGCGTTCAGGATGCGCCCGGCCCCCAGGATGTCGACGATCGTCACCGTGCTCGCGACCACGCTCCCGTGGAGCATGAAGATGACCTCGTTGGAGTACGCCGGCAGCGCCCGCCGGAGCGCGTTCGGCAGCAGGATGCGGGTGGTGCGCTGCCGGTTCGACATGCCGTAGGCCTTGGCCGCCTCCACCTCCCCCCAGGGCACCGCCTCGATCGCCCCCCGGAAGATCTCGGTGGTGTAGGCGGCGGTGTTGAGCACGAAGGCGATGAGCGTGCACCACAGGGGATCGCGCAGCACGGGCCAGAGCACACTCTCGCGCACCGCCTCGAACTGCCCCAGCCCGTAGTAAATGATGTAGAGCTGCACCAGCAGCGGAGTGCCCCGGAAGAGGTAGACGTACCCCCAGACGATCGGGTTCACCACCGGCGTGCGGCGCGCGCGCGCGACCGCGAGCGGCAGCGAGAGCGCGCCCCCGATGACGAGCGCGGCGCCCACCAGCCCCAAGGTGTAGCCGACCCCGGTGAGGAACGTCTGCCAGTGCTGCGCGATCAGCACGAAGTCGAGCGGCGAGGCGTGCTCGCTGAACTCGCGCAGGGCGTCGAGGAGGCTCGGTCCGCGCTCGCCGTCCACCGCGCTCCTCCCCTAACCCCTGCGCACGCCCGCGCTGTAGCGGCGGTCGAGCCAGCGCAGGCCCAGGTCCGAGACCGCGGTCAGCACCAGGTAGATCACCAGGGTCACGAAGAAGAAGGTGAACAGCTGCCGGGTCGAGCGGCCGGCGGTGAACGCCTCCCACACCAGCTCGTGCAGCCCCAGCACCGACACCAGGGCCGTCGTCTTGAGCAGCACCAGCCAGTTGTTGCCGAAGCCCGGCAGCGCGTAGCGCACCAGCTGCGGCCAGACGATGCGGCGGAACGCCAGCCACCCGCTCATGCCGCAGGCGACCCCGGCCTCGATCTCGCCGCGCGGGATCGACAGGTACGCCCCCCGGAAGGTCTCCGTCATGTAGGCCCCGTAGATGAAGCCGATGGTGGCGACGCCCGCGGTGAAGTGGTCGAGCTCGACGTACCCCCACCAGCCGGTGGCGGCGCCGAGGTCGTTGAGCAGCTGCTGCCCGCCGTAGAACAGGAGCAGCATGAGCACGAGGTCGGGCACTCCCCGGATGAGGGTGGTGTAGGCGTTGGCGGCGGCGCGCGCCGGCCGCCGCCCCGCGAGCTTGCCCCACGCGCCGAGCAGCCCGAAGAGCACGGCGAGCGCCGCGGAGCACACGGCCACCGCGATGGTGATCCACGTGCCCCGCAGGATGGCGGGGAGGTAGGCGGCGACTGCTTCCATCGGCCCGGCGCGCCCGGTCCTGCCGGCGTCGGCGCGGGCCCGCCCCGCGGCCCCCCCGCCGGCGCCGGCCCGGCCGGTCTAGTCGCCGTACACGTCGAAGTCGAAGTAGCGGTCGTTGATGGTCCCGTAGACCCCGTTCGCGCGGATCGCGGCGATGGCCGCGCTGAAGGCGTCGCGCAGCTTCCCGTCGCCCTTGCGCACCGCCACCCCCGCGCCCTCGCCGTGGCACTGCAGGTCGAACTGCTCGCCGCCGACGAACTCGAAGCCCTTGCCCGCCTCGGTGTCGAGGAAGCCGCCCTGGGCCTGGATCGCGTCCGACGCCTGGGCGTCGAGCCGCCCCGACGCGAGGTCGAGGAACACCTCCTCCTGCGTCGCGTAGAGCCGGAGGTCGGCGTCCGGGAAGGCCTTCTCCACGTAGCACTGGTGGGTGGTGCCGCGCTGCACCCCCACCGCCTTGCCGGCGAGACCCGCGGGCGAGATCTCGATCCCCGAGCCCTTGGCCGCGACGAAGTAGTTCGGCGTGTTGTAGTACTTGTCGGAGAAGCCGACGCGCTTCTTGCGCTCTTCGGTGATCGACATCGACGCGATGATGGCGTCGTACTTGCGCGCGAGCAGGGCCGGGATCATGCCGTCCCAGTCCTGCTCGACCAGCTCGCACTCGCGGCCGAGCTCCTTGCAAAGGGCCATGGCGATGTCGATGTCGAAGCCCTTGAGGGTGCCGTCCGCCTCCTTCCAGGAGAACGGCGGGTACGCGCCCTCGACTCCGATCCTGAGCTTCTCGTCCGCCGCCGCAGCGCCCCCCGCGGTCAGCAGCGCCGCCGCGGCCAGTGCAGTGATGATGCGTCTCATGTCGCTCCTCCGTTGTGGGTCCAGGTCCGGGCCTGGGTTTGGGTCGCGGGCCGCCTCACTTGAGGTTGCCGGCCATGAACTGCCGGAAGCGCTCGGACCGGGGGTTGCCGAACACCTCGTCCGGCGTGCCGTCCTCCTCCACCCGGCCCTCGTGGAGGAACATCACCCGGTCCGATACCTCGCGCGCGAAGCCCATCTCGTGGGTCACCACCAGCATGGTGCGGCCTTCTTCGGCGAGGGCGCGCATCACGCGCAGCACCTCGCCCACCAGCTCGGGGTCGAGCGCCGACGTGGGCTCGTCGAACAGCATGACCTCGGGCCGCATGGCGAGCGCGCGCGCGATCGCCGCCCGCTGCTGCTGCCCGCCCGAGAGGTGCGCCGGATAGTACTCCCGGCGCTCGTACATCCCCACCCGCTGCAGCTCCTCCTCGCCGCGCTCGACGGCCTCCGCGCGCGGCACCCCGAGCACGTGGATCGGGGCCTCGATGACGTTCTCGAGGACCGTCATGTGCGACCAGAGGTTGAACTGCTGGAAGACCATGGCGAGCTTGGCGCGGATGCGCTCGACCTGCTTCGCATCCTCGGGCGCGAGGCCGCCCGCGCCGCCGCCGCCGCCCCCCGCCGGGCGCATCCGGATGAGCTCTCCCTGCACGAAGACGCGGCCCGCGTCGGGGTGCTCCAGCAGGTTGATGCAGCGAAGGAACGTGCTCTTGCCCGAGCCGCTCGACCCCAGGATGGAGACCACGTCGCGGTCGTGCGCGCGCAGCGAGACGCCCTTGAGCACCTCGACGGCGCCGAAGCGCTTGTGGATGTCCTCCACCACCAGGGCCGCCGCGCCGCCGGCGCCTGCGCCATTGCCACCCTCGCCGCCCTGCCGCGCCGCCGCTCCGCCGCCGCCGTCCGTCCGGCCCTGCGCCGCCGTCGAGACCATGGGCCTCTCCCGCCGTCCGCGGAGGCTTCCCCCCGACAAGCGGGCAATCCTAACAGCACTCGGCAAGGCCGTGTCCGGCCCCCCAGAGCGGCGCGAGCGGTGCCGGCGGCGGCAGCCCCGCCGTGAGCTCGGGCGCCAGGCGGGCGAGGTCGGGGGGGCGGTCCACGTCGGGCAGCGGCGCGCTCTCGCGCCACGCCATCCCGAGCGCGCGCAGCCGGCGGCGGGTGGCCGCGAGCACCCGCCCCGTGCCCCATTCGATGCGCGTGAAGAGTGCGGGCTCGAAGCGCCGCAGCCCGACCAGTACGTAGCCCCCGTCGAGGGCCGGCACGAGCACCGCGTCCGCCCCGTCCGCGAGCCATTGCGCCGTCTCGCGCAGCACCGCCGCGCCGAGGGCCGGGCAGTCGCTGCCCGTCAGCAGGGCGAACGGACGGCGCGCCAGCAGGTCGCGCATCGCCGCCGCCATCCGCTCCCCGATGTCCCCGCCGCGCTGCCTGCGAAGGCGGAGCGGATGGCGGGCGGCGAGCTCCCGGAAGCTGGGATGGCGGCAATCGGGAGCGCACCACAGCGAGACCGCCCCGACCCCCGCGCCCACGGCCGCGGCCACGGCGCGCTCCGTCATGCGGCGCTGGAGCTCCGCCGCCCCGTCGGGACCCAGGGCGGGGACGAGGCGGCGCTTGGCCCCGCCCGGAACGGGAGCGCGGGCGAACACCGCGACCCCGGCCCTCATCCGCCGCTCCCGCTCCCGGCGCGGCTGCCGAACCGGTAGTGGCGCGCGAGCCGCCCGGGGTCCGCCCCGAGCGCATACGCCCCCCGGAGCCACCACATGAGCCACGTCGTGCGCACGATGCCGCCGCGCTCCCAGCGCCGGCTCGAAGTCACCACCGGCGCGCGGATGCAAGCCGGGCGGCCCGCCGCGCGCTTCAGCCGGCGGCAGAGCTCCACGTCCTCCATCAGGGGGATGTCCGCGAAGCCTCCGGCCTCGCGGAAGCGCTCGCGTGCGACGAACATCGCCTGGTCGCCGGTCGCGATGCCGCTCATGCGCGAGCGCGCCGAGATGAGCCGCTCGATCACCCGGAAGGCCGGATGGGCGCCGGACAGCCGCACGTCGAACCGCCCCCAGCCCCGCCGCCCCCCGTCGAGCGCCGCGAGCACGAGCCGGTCGGCGTCCGCGGGCAGCCTCGTGTCGGCATGCAGGAACAGCAGCACGGCCCCGGAGGCGGCGGCGGCCCCCGCGTTCATCTGGCGGGCGCGCCCGCGCGGGGCGGCGAGCACGCGGTCCGCGCCGCGAGCCGCGAGCCGCGGGGTGGCGTCGGTGCTGCCGCCGTCGGCCACGATCACCTCGTGCCCGCGCACGCGCAGCGGGGCGAGCGCCGCAAGCGCAGCCCCGATGCCCCCGGCCTCGTTCCATACCGGCAGCACGATCGAGAGCCGGCGCCCCCCCGCGGGCCGCCCCGCGGGCGGGTTCAGTTCAGCGCGCCCCCGCAACTGCTGCCCTGCCCCGCCGTACAGCCGTAGCAGTGGTCGCGCACCAGGATCGGGTTGCCCTCGAGGTCGCGGTCCAGAAGGTCCGACAGGTGCACCCGCCCGCCGACCGCCCGGTGCCGCATCCCGAGCCCCAGCATCTGGTTGAAGTCGCAGTCGTAGACGTAGCCCTGCCAGTCGACGCTGACGAGGCTGCGGCACATCACCGTCTCCAGGTTCTCCTCCCGGTGGGCGGTGCGCAGGGTCTGCATGTAGGGGGCGAACTCGCCGCGCGAGACGAGCGCGCTGCCGAACCGCCCGATGGGCATGTTGGCGAGCACCAGCAGCCGGTTGAAGCGGACCCCGTAGCGCTCGCCCAGCTCGTGCTTGTACTGCCCGGTGAGCTCGCCCTGGGGAGGCGGCAGGACGGGGCCCTGCGGGTTGAACACCAGGTGCAGCTCGAGACCTGAGCCGGGGTCGCCGTAGCCCAGGCGGTTGAGGCGCCTCAGCCCGTCGATGCTGCGCTCGAACACCCCCTTGCCGCGCTGGCGGTCCACGTTGTCCGCCTGGTAGCACGGCAGCGAGGCGATCACCTCGACCCGGTGCCCGGCCAGGAACTCCGCGAGCCCCTCGTGCCCCGGCTCCTCCAGGATGGTGAGGTTGCAGCGGTCCATGACGTGCGCCCCCAGCGCGCGGGCGGACTCGACCAGGCGCCGGAAGGGGGCGTGCATCTCCGGCGCCCCGCCGGTGAGATCGAGCGTGCGCGCGCCCGACGCCTCCAGGAACCGGAGCACGAGCGCCGCCGTGTCGAAGGTCATCTCCTCGCGGCGGCGGGGGCCCGCGTTCACGTGGCAGTGCAGGCACGACTGGTTGCAGACGTAGCCCACGTTGACCTGCAGGGTCTCGAGCCGCTCCCGGCGAAGTGGCGGGAAGTCGGTGGATTCGAGCAGAGGCAAGGTGGCATGCATGAGGCGGCGGGCGTGGGCGAAGGGCCAGCGGCCCAGTGTAGCCGCACTCGGGCGCTTCGCGATACAATCGCGCCCCGAGCGGGGCCGTAGCTCAGATGGGAGAGCGTCGCGTTCGCAATGCGAAGGTCAGGGGTTCAACTCCCCTCGGCTCCACCATTCTTCTCCAAAATTTCTTTCCTTGCTGGGCCGGATACAACTCGCCGGGTGAAAAGCGTAATCCCCGCGAGATTGTTCCCGTCGCGCCGGAAATCGAATGCGGGCCAGGGCGGCCTGTCCGAAAAGGGACTACTGAAGCCGGTCCATGACCGATCGCGCGGCCTTTTGCAGACGGGGCAGGGCGTTTTCACGCGCCGCCGCGTCGAACCGGCTGGCCAAGCCGGATATTGCAAGAGCTCCCCGGATTTCGCCATCGGCATGAAGGACGGGAACCGCAACCGCTGCAACATCCGGCGAGCGCTCGCCGACGGAAATCGCGAAACCATCCCGGATAATCCGATTTTCCGGTCCGCTTGATTCGGCATAGGCAAGCAACACCCGCCCGGCCGCGCCCCGGTCCAGCGGCAACCGGACGCCCTCGTCCAAATGGTGCCGGATGGGATTGCGCGAGTTTTCCCGGTAGAGGCATACCCGTTCGTCTCCGTCCCGAACCGAAAACGAGGCCGTTTCGCCGGTCTCGTTCACGAGCTCGCGGAGCACCGGACGAATGAACTCGTCGAGATCGAAATTGCGCCGATAGCTGGACCCGAGCCGCCAGAGGCTGGGTCCCAATCTGAATAGGCCTTTGTCGTCACGAACCAGGTAGCCGTATCGGCCAAGTGACGCAGCCAGCCGCAGGATCGTGCTCTTGTAGAGCCCCGTTTCTTCGGCGATTTCCGTCAGCGTGAGCTCGGAGCGCGTTTCTCCGAATGCCTCAAGTATCGATAGCGCCCTTTCAACCGCCTCAACCCGATCCTGCGCCATGTGTCCTCGGCCAAATGTTTTGTCCAGCAGAATAAGATTCTATTCTGCTTGCGCGGCTGGGGCGGCGCAATAGGCTATTGCGGGGGAATAAAGCTCATGAACGTATCGTCGTGAGAC
>CAZSPS010000161.1:0-6161 GCA_964608875.1 uncultured Ectothiorhodospiraceae bacterium | reverse complement strand
ATTGCCCCCTTCCTCCCTTCACACAGTGCTCTTCGGATGCGGTCGAGCTCCTCGGGGTCGGCGTCCGGGAACAGCCGCGGCAACATCACCGACAGCCACTCCCCCGACGAAGCCTGGAACTCCCGCCGAACCTCCGGGTCGGCGATCACCTCCGGCAACCAGGCCAGCACCTCATCCACCCACTCCGCAGCCTCGGACGGCGTGGAGGCGGCGGCGATGCCAAGCACCGCCAGCGCCGGGTTGCGATTGTTCGAATCGTCCACCGGCGTCCGCCGCAAGTCAAGCAGCCGGTACAGGCGGTCGAACGCCATCTGCGGCTCGACTTTCGTAGGCGATTCGCTGACGCGCAGGCGCGGCGGCGTCCGGCGCGCGGCAGGCGCTATACTCCGGGCGGCAGGCGGCGCGGCAGGGCAAGACCCGCACCGCGCGGGCGGGGACCCCTAGAGGCAGCAACGAGGCACGCGGCGCACGCATCCCGATGGACGTCACCGGCGAGTTCCACATCCCCCGGCCCCGCGCCGAGGTCTTCGAGGCCCTCAACGACCCCGAAGTCCTCGGCCGCTGCATCCCCGGCTGCGAGCAGCTCGAACGGGTGAGCGACACCGAGTACGACGCCGAGGTGCTCGCCAAGGTCGGGCCGGTGAAGGCCCGCTTCCACACCCGCATCCAGGTCTCCAACCTCGACCCGCCCGAACGCTATACACTCTCCGGCGAAGGCAAGGGCGGAGCGGCGGGCTTCGCGAAGGGCAGCGCGGACGTGGTCCTCGAAGACGACGGCAACGGCGGCACGGTGCTCCGCTACACTGCGCGGGTCCATCCCGGAGGCAAGCTCGCCCAGGTCGGCTCGCGGCTCGTCGGCGGCGCCGCCCGCAAGCTCGGCGCGGACTTCTTCTCGCGCTTCGCCGAAGCGCTCGAACCCCAGGAGTAAGGCCCATGTCGGTACAAGTCTCACTGACCGTGAACGGCGCGCCGGTCTCGGAGGAGGTCGGCGACCGCACCCTGCTCGTCGAGCTGCTGCGCGAGAACCTGCGGCTCACCGGCACCCACGTCGGGTGCGACACCAGCCAGTGCGGGGCGTGCGTGGTGCTCGTCGACGGGCGCTCGGTGAAGGCGTGCACGATGCTCGCCGCCCAGACGCACGGCGCCGAAGTCACCACCATCGAAGGACTCGCGCAAGACGGGGAGCTGCACCCGATGCAGGCCGCGTTCCGCGAGCACCACGGGTTGCAGTGCGGCTTCTGCACCCCGGGCATGGTCATGAGCGCACTCGACCTCGTGGCCCGCAACCCGGACCCGAGCAACGCCGAGGTGCGCGAGTGGCTCGAAGGGAACCTGTGCCGGTGCACCGGGTACCACAACATCGTGAAGTCGATCCTCGCCGGCGCCGGCGCGATGCGCGGAGGTAGCTGAAATGGCCGAGAACGGAATCGGGGCGGCAGTGCCCCGCACCGAGGACCACCGGTTCCTCACCGGGACCGGGGACTACACCGACGACACCAACCTTCCCCGCCAGACGTACGCCGCGTTCGTGCGCTCGACCCACCCGCACGCGGGCTTCACCCTGGACACGGCGGCGGCCGCCGCGGCGCCCGGGGTGGTGGCGGTGCTCACCGGGCAGGACCTCGCGGCGGACGGGCTCGGCTCGCTCATCTGCGGGTGGACGGTCACCGGCAAGGACGGGGAGCCGCACAAGGCGCCGCCCCATCCCGTGCTGGCGGCGGACACGGTGCGTCACGTCGGCGACGCGATGGCCGTCGTCATCGCCGAGAGCGCGCGCGAGGCGCGCGATGCGGCCGAGCGGGTGGAGGTGAGCTACTCGCCCCTGCCGGCCGTGGTGTCCATGGGCGAGGCGCTCGCGGACGGCGCGCCGCAGATCCACCCCGAGGCGCCGGGGAACCTCTGCTACGACTGGGAGATCGGCGACCGTGCGGCCACCGACGAGGCGTTCGCCGGCGCCCACCACGTGGCGCGCCTCGACCTCGTGAACAACCGGCTCATCCCGAACGCCATGGAGCCGCGCGCCGCGATCGGGGACTTCAACCCCGCCAGCGGCGACTACACGCTGCGCGTGACGAGCCAGAACCCGCACGTGCACCGCCTGGTGCTCGCCGCCTTCATCCAGATCGCGCCCGAGCACAAGCTGCACGTCATCGCGCCCGACGTGGGCGGCGGCTTCGGCTCGAAGATCTTCATCTACCAGGAGGAGACGGCGGTGCTGTGGGCCGCCGGCAAGGTGGGCCGCCCGGTCAAGTGGACGGCGGACCGCTCGGAGTCGTTCGTGGCCGACGCGCACGGGCGCGACCACGAGACGCACGTGGAGCTGGCCCTGGACGAGGCGGGCAAGTTCCTCGGGCTGCGGGTCGCGACCCGCGCCAACATGGGGGCGTACCTCTCGACGTTCGCGAGCTCGGTGCCCTCGTACCTCTACGGCACGCTGCTCCAGGGCCAGTACACCACCGGCGCCATCTACTGCGAGGTGAAGGCGGTGTTCACCAACACCACCCCGGTGGACGCGCTGCGCGGTGCGGGCCGCCCGGAGGCCACCTACGTGGTGGAGCGCATCGTGGACCAGGCGGCGCACGACCTCGGCATCGATCCGGCGGAGCTCAGGCGGCGGAACTTCATCCCGAGCGACGCCTTCCCGTACCCGACGCAGGTGGCCCTCGAGTACGACTCGGGCAACTACCGGCTCGCGCTCGACCGCGCGCTCGAGCTCGCCGACTACGACGGCTTCGAGGCGCGGCGCGCAGCGGCGAAGGAGCGCGGGAAGCTGCGCGGCATCGGCATCAGCGCCTACATCGAGGCGTGCGGCATCGCGCCCTCGCAGGTGGTGGGCTCGCTCGGGGCGGGTGTCGGGCTCTGGGAGTCGGGGGGCATCCGCTTCAACCCCACCGGCAACGTGCTGGTGTACACCGGCTCCCACAGCCACGGCCAGGGCCACGAGACGACGTTCGCGCAGGTCGTGTCCGACTACCTCGGGGTGCCGTTCGAGAACGTCGAGGTGGTGCACGGCGACACCGAGAAGACCCCGTTCGGCATGGGCACCTACGGCTCGCGCTCGCTCGCCGTGGGCGGCTCGGCGCTGGTCAAGGCGATGGACAAGGTCATCGCCAAGGGCCGCAAGATCGCGGCGCACGCGCTCGAGGCGCCGGAGGACGACATCGAGTTCGCCGGCGGCAACTTCACGGTGGCGGGCACGGACCGGAGCATGAACATCGCCGAGGTGGCGTTCTCCGCCTACGTCCCCCACAACTACCCGCTCGACGAGCTCGAGCCGGGGCTGGAGGAGACCGGCTTCTACGACCCGGCGAACTTCACCTTCCCGGCCGGCACGCACGTGTGCGAGGTGGAGGTGGACCCGGAGACGGGGCGGACCGGCATCGTGAAGTGGGTGGCGGTGGACGATTTCGGCAACGTCGTCAACCCGATGATCGTGGAGGGCCAGGTCCACGGCGGGGTGGCGCACGGGGTCGGGCAGGCGCTGCTCGAAGGCTGCGCCTACGACGGCGGCGGGCAACTGCTGACCGGCTCCTTCATGGACTACACCATGCCGCGCGCGGACGACCTGCCGGACTTCACGGTGGAGACCACGTGCACCCCCTGCCCCCACAATCCGCTGGGGGTCAAGGGTTGCGGGGAGGCGGGCGCGATCGCCGCGCCGGCCGCGGTGATGAACGCGGTGACGCACGCGCTCGGCGCCGGCGCCGCCATCGACATGCCGGCCACGCCGCAGGCGGTGTGGCGCGCGTTGAAGGGATAGGGGGCGAGAAGACATGTACGAGTTCCACTATCACCGGCCGGGTACGCTCGACGAGGCGGCGGCCCGGCTCTCGGAGGCGTCGGACGGATGCGTGCTGGCGGGGGGGCAGACACTCCTGCCGTCCTTGAAGCAGCGGCTCGCGAGCCCGTCGGACGTCATCGACATCGGGTCCATTGCGGGGCTGGCCGGGGTGCGCCGCGAGGACGGGGCGATCGTGGTGGGGGCGACGACCCCGCACGCGGACGTGGCGTCCTCGCCGGAGGTGCGCGAGGCGATCCCCGCCCTCGCCGCGCTCGCGGACGGCATCGGCGACCCGCAGGTGCGCAACCGGGGGACCATCGGGGGGTCGATCGCGAACGCCGACCCGGCCGCCGACTATCCGGCCGCGGTGGTCGGGCTCGGCGCCACGGTGCACACGAACCGGCGGGAGATCGCGGCGGACGACTTCTTCACCGGGCTGTTCGAGACCGCCCTCGAGGACGGTGAGATCGTGGTCTCCGTGCGCTTCCCGGTGCCGCGGCGGGCGGGCTACGCGAAGTTCCCCAACCCGGCGTCGCGCTACGCCATCGTCGGAGTCATGGCGGCGGAGGCGGCGGACGGGATGCGGGTGGCGGTCACGGGCGCGGGCGACCGGGTGTTCCGGGTCGCGGCGATGGAGAAGGCGCTCGCGGCGGGCTTCGACCCCGGCGCGGTGCGCGGCGTCGCAGTGCCGCCGGACGGGCTGAACGAAGACATCCACGCGAGCGCCGAGTACCGCGCCCACCTGGTGGGGGTGATGGCCGGGCGCGCGGTCGCGGCGGCGTCCGCCGGCTGAACCGGCGGCCGGGAGGACCGGCGCACCGGCCCCACCCGCGCGTGAGCCTCCCCGGTTCGGTCGACGAGACCGTCGCCCGGCTCGCGGACGGCGACTACGTCGCGGACCGCAGCCTCGCCACGGCGGTATTCCTCACCCTGCGGCTCGGCCGGCCGCTGTTCCTGGAAGGCGAGGCGGGGGTCGGCAAGACCGAGGTGGCGCGGGTGCTCGCGCGCGTCCTCGGGCGCCGCCTGGTGCGCTTGCAGTGCTACGAGGGGCTCGACGCCGCCTCCGCCGTCTACGAGTGGAACTACCCGCGGCAGATGCTCCAGATCCGGCTCGCCGAGCTCGCAGGCGCCGGGGGCGGCGCGCAGGCGGCGCTCGAGACGGACCTCTTCTCGCGCCGCTTCCTCATCGAACGCCCCCTCCTGCAAGCCCTCGACGCGCCCGCCGGGGACGGCGCCCCGGTGCTGCTCATCGACGAGCTGGACCGGGCGGACGAGCCGTTCGAGGCCTACCTGCTGGAGCTGCTCGCGGACTTCCAGATCACCATCCCCGAGCTCGGCACCATCGCCGCCCCCACCCCGCCCATCGTGGTCATCACCTCGAACCGCACCCGCGAGATCCACGACGCCTTGAAGCGCCGCTGCTACTACCACTGGGTGGACTACCCGGACGCCGCGCGCGAGCTGCACGTGCTGCGGGTGCGCGCGCCCGGCGTGCCCGAAGCGTTGAGCCGGGAGGTGGTGGCCTTCGTCCAGGGCCTGCGCGGGCTCGACCTCTTCAAGGCCCCCGGGGTGGCGGAGACCATCGACTGGGCCGAGGCGCTGACCGAGCTGGACGCGCTCGCCCTCTCCCCGGACGTGGTCGACGACACCTTGGGCTCGCTCCTCAAGTACCAGGACGACATCGCGCGCATCCGGGGCAGCGAGGCGGCGCAGCTCATCGAGCGGATCAAGCACGAGCTCCGGGATGCCGGCCCCGCCCCCGCCTGCTGAGCCCGCGGGCGGCGGCGCTCCCGGCGCCGGGCGCCTCTGCGCCAACCTCATGCACTTCGCCCGCACCCTGCGGGCCGCGGGCCTGCCGGTCGGCACGGGGGCGGTGCTGGACGCGCTGCACGCGGTCGAGGCGGTGGGCCTCGCGCGCCGGGACGACTTCTACTGGACGCTGCACGCGGTGTTCGTGCGCCGCCGCGAGCACCGCCCGCTGTTCGACGAGGCGTTCCACGTCTTCTGGCGCAACCCGAAGCTGCTGGAGCGGGTCGCGAGCCTGCTGCTGCCCACCGTGCGGACGCCGCCCCGCGGGTGCGGGCGGTAGCGCCGGGTGGGGGCGGGGGGCAGGGCGATCCGCAGCCGGCCGACGGCCTTCTTCGCCGCCTCCAGCTCCGCCGCCGACATCTGCTCGAAGTCGCGCTTGCGCAGCACCTCGCGGTCCGACCAGGTGAGGGTGGCCTCGAACTCGGCCTCCTCGCGCGCGCGCGCCTCGCGCTCCCGGCCGCCGCCCTCGGCGAGGAGCGCTTCGCTCAGGCGGCGGCTGAGCGGCTTCGCATCGCCGCGGGGCGGCGTCCGCACGGTGGGCAGCAGCAGGCTCGCGACCCGCTCCAGCAGC
>CAZSPS010000160.1:0-24600 GCA_964608875.1 uncultured Ectothiorhodospiraceae bacterium | reverse complement strand
CGACGGCGACGGCGGCGCCGGTGAGACGGCGGCAGGGGAGGACTGATCCGGTGGAGCGTCCCGTCAACTTCAGCGCCGGTCCGGCCGCCGTGCCGGAGCCGGTCGTGCGCCGCATCCGCGAGGAGTTCGGGGACTGGGACGGTACTGGCGCCTCGGTGGTCGAGCAGAGCCACCGCGGCGCGCCCTTCCGCGAGCTGGCGGCGCGGCTTGAGGAGCGCCTGCGCCGGCTGCTCGGCATCCCCCCGGACTACCGGGTGCTGCTCCTCCAGGGCGGCGCGCAGATGCAGTTCGCGGCCGTGCCCCTCAACCTCGCGGGCGAGGGTGGGAGCGCGAGCTACGTCGATACCGGCTCGTGGTCGGTGCGCGCCATCGACGAGGCGCGCAGGTTCTGCCGGGTGCACGTCGCGGCCTCTTCCAAGGACAACAAATACCGCTCGATACCGCCGCCCGACGAGTGGAAGGTGAAACCCGGCTCCGCCTACGTGCACTTCGTCGCCAACGAGACCATCGGCGGGGTCGAGTTCCACGCCGTCCCGGAGCCCGATGCGGGCGGCGCGCCGCTGGTCGCCGACTTCTCCTCGAACATCCTGTCGCGGCCCCTCGAGGTCGGCCGCTTCGGGGCCGTCTACGCCGGCGCGCAGAAGAACATGGGGGTCTCGGGGCTGACCGTGGTCATCGTGGACGAGGCGCTGCTCGACCGCGCCCATCCCCTGACCCCGACCGTGGTGCGCTACGCGGACCAGGCGCACGCGCACTCCATGGCCAATACCCCGTGCACGTTCGCCTGGTACGTCGCGGCGCTGGTGCTCGAATGGATCGAGGCCGAGGGCGGGCTCGGCATCATGGCCGCCCGCAACGACCGCAAGGCGGCGCGCCTGTACAAGGCGGTGGACGCCACGGACTTCTACAAGAACCCCATCGACCCCGCCTGCAGGTCGCGCATGAACGTCCCGTTCCTCCTCGCCGAAGAGGGGCTGGACGAGGCGTTCCTGGACGAGGCCGCGCGGGCGGGGCTCATCGGGCTGAAGGGGCACCGCTCGGTCGGCGGCATGCGGGCGAGCCTCTACAACGCGATCCCGGAGAGCGGGGTCGAGCGGCTCGCGGACTTCCTCGCGGACTTCGAGCGCCGCCGCGGCTGATGTTCCGGGTCCTGACGCTCGACGACATCTCCCCTGCGGGCCTCGCGCGCTTTCCGTCCGCCCGCTACGAGGTGGGGCCGGACGTGGCCGAGCCCGACGCCATCCTGCTGCGCTCGGCGGACCTGCACGGCGCCCCCGTGCCGGCGAGCGTGCGCGCGGTGGCGCGCGCCGGGGCCGGCATCGACAACATCCCGGTGGCCGCGTTCAGCGGCGCCGGCGCGCCCGTGTTCAACACCCCGGGAGCGAACGCCAACGCGGTCAAGGAGCTGGTGCTGGCGGGCCTCCTCATGGCGGCGCGCAACGTGCTGCCGGCGCTGCGCTTCGTGCACGGGCTCGACGTCGCCGGCGAGGCCCTCGAGCGGGCGGTGGAGGAGGGCAAGAAGCGCTTCGACGGCTTCGAGCTGCCGGGGCGGGTGCTGGGAGTGGTCGGCCTCGGGGCGGTCGGGGTCAAGGTCGCGAACGCGGCGCACGGGCTCGGCATGGAGGTCGTCGGCTACGACCCCGAGCTCTCCCTCTCGCGGGCGTGGGAGCTGTCCTCCGAGGTGCGCCCCGCCCGCACCCTGGAGGAGCTGCTGGACCGGGCCGACGCCGTGAGCGTGCACGTGCCCCTCAGCGAAGCGACGGCGAACCTCGTCAGCGCCGCGCGGCTGCGCCGGCTGTCGCCGGGGGCCATCCTCCTCAACTTCTCGCGCGCCGAGGTGGTGGACGAGGAGGCGGTGCGGAGCGCGCTCGGCGAGGGCCGGCTGCTCGCCTACGTCACCGACTTCCCCTCGCCCGCGTTCCGGGGCGACGACCGCGCCATCCAGCTGCCCCATCTCGGCGCCTCCACGCGCGAGGCGCGCGAGAACTGCGCGGTGGTGGCGGCGGACCGGCTGCGGGCGTTCCTCGAGGAAGGCAACGTCGAGGGCGCGGTGAACTTCCCCGACGCCTCGATGCCGCGCAACGGGGGCGCCCGGCTCGCCATCGCCAACCGCAACGTGCCCAACATGCTGAGCGGCATCTCGAGCGCCCTCGGCGAGGAGGGGTACAACATCCTGGACATGCTGAACCGCTCCCGCGGGGATATCGCTTACACCCTGGTGGACGTGGAGGGGCGCATCGAGCCCGCGGTGGTCGAGCGCATCGCGGGCCTCCCGGGCATCCTGTCGCTCAGGGCCATCGAAGGGGAAGGGTGAGGCGTGGCGGCCGCGTCCACCAGCGCCTGCGAACCCGATTTCGCCTCGCTCGCGACCCCCGGGGTGCGCGAGCTCCGTCCCTACCAGCCCGGACGGCCCGTCGAGGAGGTGGAGCGCGAGCTCGGGCTCGCCGACGTAGTGAAGCTCGCCTCGAACGAGTCCCCGCTCGGTCCGGGGTCGCTCGCGCGGGCGGCGCTGGAGGCGGCCGTCGGCGGCGTGCACCGCTACCCCGACGGCAGCGGCCACCGCCTCAAGCGGGAGCTGGCGCGCCTGCACTCGGTGCCGGCCGCGGCCATCACCCTCGGCAACGGCTCGAACGACGTGCTGGACCTCGCCGTGCGCGCCTTCGTCTCGCCGGGCGACGAGGTAGTGCACTCCGAGCACGCCTTCTCCATCATCGAGGTGGCGGCGCGCTCGGCGAGCGCGCGCCCGGTGGCCGCGCCCGCACGCGCCTTCGGCCACGACCTCGAGACGATGGCGGCCGCCGTCACCCCGCGCACGCGCCTCGTCTACGTCGCCAACCCCAACAACCCCACCGGCACCTGGAACACCGCGGCGGAGCTCGAGGCGTTCCTGGCGCGGGTGCCGGACGACGTGCTGGTGATGGTGGACCAGGCCTACGCGGAGTACGTGGAGCGGGCGGACTACCCGGACTGCATCCGCTGGCTCGAACGCCATCCGAACCTGGTGGTGACCCGCAGCTTCTCCAAGGCCTACGGGCTCGCGGGGGTGAGGGTCGGCTACGCGGTCTCCCATCCGGGCGCGGCGGACTACATGAACCGGGTGCGCCACCCGTTCAACGTGGGCTCGTTCGGGCTCGCCGCGGCGCTGGCCGCGCTCGGCGACGGCGAGCACCTCGCCCGCAGCGTGGCGCTCAACCGCAGCGGACGCGCCCGCCTGGAGGCGGGTTTCGACGAGCGCGGGCTGGCGCGCATCCCGTCGCTCGGCAACTTCGTCGCCGTGGACGTGGGCGGGCCGGCCGAGGAGGTCTTCGAGGGGCTGCTGCGCGAGGGGGTGATCGTCCGCCCCCTGCACGGCGACGGACTGCCGCGGCACCTGCGGGTGAGCGTCGGACTGGAAGCCGAGCTCGACCGCTTCTTCGCCGCCCTGGACCGGGTGCTCGCGGCGTGATCGAGCGCCTGTGCGTGGTCGGGGTGGGGCTCATCGGCGGCTCCCTCGCCCGCGCCCTGCGGGCGGCGGGCGCGGTCGGCGAGGTGGTGGGGTCGAGCCGGCGCGAGGAGCACCTGCGGCGCGCGCTCGAGCTCGGGGTGGTGGACCGCTTCCACCTCGATCCGGCGGAAGCCGCGCACGGCGCCGACATGGTAGTGGTGTGCACCCCCATGGGGGCGATGGAGGACGCGTTCCGCGCGCTCGCGCCGGGACTCGGGCCGAAGGCGGTGCTCACCGACGCGGGGAGCGTCAAGCAGACCGTGCTGCGGGCGGCGCGCTCCGCCTTCGGCCGGGCGCCGCCGCAACTCGTGCCCGGCCACCCCATCGCCGGCACCGAGCACAGCGGGGTCGATGCATCGCTCGTCGATCTGTTCCAGGGCCGGCGGGTGATCCTGACCCCGCACGAGGACACGGACCCGGCCGCCGCCGCCCGCGTGGAGGCGATGTGGCGCGCGGCGGGGGCGGAGGTGGACCGCATGGACGCCGCCCGCCACGACCGCATCCTCGCCTCCGTCAGCCACCTCCCGCACCTGTTGGCCTACGCCCTGGTGGACCTCCTCGCCGGCGGCTCGCCCGAATGCTTCCGCTACGCGGCGGGCGGCTTCCGGGACTTCACCCGCATCGCCTCCTCCGACCCGGTGATGTGGCGCGACATCTGCCTCGAGAACCGGGAGGCGGTCGCAGAGGCGCTCGAGGCCATGCGGACGGAGATCGGCGAGCTCGTGGACGTGGTGCGCGGCGCGGACGGGGAGGCGCTGTTCGAACGCTTCAGCCGCGCCAAGCGCGCGCGCGACGGCTACTTCGGAGGCGGGGAGCGCTGACCTCGGGAGGCGGAGCGCCGTGAGCCGCCCTCCGGGCTGGCTCGTGCCGCCGGCCCGCGCCGTCGCGGGAGAGGTGCGGGTGCCGGGCGACAAGTCCATCTCGCACCGGGCGGTGCTGCTCGGCGCCATCGCCAACGGCCGCACCGAGGTCGGCGGCTTCCTCGAGGCCGAGGACACGCGCGCCACCGTGCGCGCCGTGCGCGCGCTCGGGGCGGCCGTCGAGGGCGACGGACGCGGGTCCCTCGCCATCGACGGGGCGGGGCGGACCGGCCTCCGGGCCGCCGCCGCGCCGCTCGACCTCGGGAACTCGGGCACGGGGCTGCGCCTGCTCGCGGGGCTGCTCGCGGGCCAGGCGTTCGACTCCGTCCTCACCGGGGACGGTTCGCTCTCGCGCCGGCCCATGCGGCGCATCGCCGAGCCGCTCGCGCGCATGGGGGCGCGGGTCGAGGTCGCGGAGGGCGGCACCCCGCCGGTCGCGCTGCGCGCGGCGCCCGCGGGGCTCGCGGGGGTCGAGCACCGCCTGCAGGTGGCGAGCGCGCAGGTGAAGTCCTGCCTGCTGCTCGCGGGCCTCTACGCCGAGGGCCGCACGCGCGTGCTGGAGCCCGCTCCCACCCGCGACCACACCGAGCGCATGCTCGCGGGCTTCGGCTACGAGGTGGAGCGGGCGCCGGGCGAGGCGTCGCTCGCCGGGGGAGGGGAGCTCGCCGCGCGCGCCCTCGAGGTGCCGGGCGACCTCTCCTCCGCCGCGTTCTTCCTGGTGGCGGCGTGCATCGCGCCGCGGGGCCGGGTGAGGCTGCCCGCGGTCGGGGTCAACCCCACCCGCGACGGGGTGCTGCGGGTGCTCGAACGCATGGGCGCGAAGGTGGCCGTCGAGAACCGGCGCGAGGCGGGGGGCGAGCCGGTCGCGGACCTCGTCGCGTGCGCCGGCCGGCTGCGCGGGGTCGAGATCGGCGGCGACCTCGCGGCGCTCGCGATCGACGAGCTGCCGGTGCTGCTGCTCGCCGCCGCGTGCGCGGAGGGCGCGACGGTGCTCGCCGATGCGCGCGAGTTGCGGGTGAAGGAGAGCGACCGGCTGGCCGCGATGGAGGAGGGGCTGCGCCGCCTCGGGGTCGAGGCGCGCGCGACCCCGGACGGCATGGTGGTGCAGGGCCGCGGCGCCGCGCCGATGCGCGCGGCGCGCATCGAGAGCCGGGGCGACCACCGCATCGCCATGACCTTCGCGCTGGCCGGGCTGCGGGCGGAGGGTCCGGTGGAGATCGAAGACCCGGCGAACGTCGCGACCTCGTTCCCGGGCTTCGCCGCGAGCGCCGGCCGGGTGGGGCTGACGGTGGCGGCGCGGCCGTGAGCGCGCCCGCGCCCGTGCTCTGCGTGGACGGCCCCAACGCCTCGGGCAAGGGCGCCGTCACCCGCCTCGCCGCGCGCCGCCTCGGCTGGCATCGGCTCGACAGCGGGGCGCTCTACCGGGCGCTTGCCCTCGCCGCCGCCCGCCGCGGCATCGGCCCCGGCGAGACCGGGCGCCTGGCCGCACTCGCCGCCGGCCTCGTGGTGGAGTTCCGCGAGGGCCGCCTGCTGCTCGAAGGGGAGGACGCGAGCCTCGAAGCCGCCACCGAAGAGACCGGCGAGCGCGCCTCGCAGGTCGCGGCGCTGGCGCCGGTGCGGGCCGCGCTCCTGGAGCGCCAGCGCGCCTTCCGCCGCCCGCCGGGGCTGGTGGCGGACGGGCGCGACATGGGAACCGTGGTGTTCCCGGACTCCGGCTGCAAGGTGTTCCTGACCGCGCTCCCCGAGGTGCGCGCCCGGCGCCGTTATAAGCAGTTGAGAGAGCAAGGGATAGATGTTAGCCTCACCGATCTTTTCGACGCGATCCGCAAGCGCGACGAGCGCGACCGGGAACGCGAGGCGGCGCCGCTTCGGCCCGCCGCCGGCGCGTTGTGCGTCGATACCTCCCACCTCACGGTGGAGGAGGCGCTGCAGCGCGTGCTGGAGCACGCCCGAGCGAGCGGACTGCTCGCACCCATGGCCCCCGCCGGGGACGCGGCGGGGGAACAACGGCCCGAAACGCAAGGCAAGTGAACCGACATGAGCGAAACCGAGCTCAGCTTCGCTGAGATGTTCGAACAGACCCAGGTCGACCAGCGCATGCGCCCTGGATCGATCCTGACCGGCCGGGTGCTGGAGGTCGGCCCCGACCGGGTGGTGGTGAGCGCCGGCCTCAAGTCCGACTCGGCCATCCCCACGAGCCAGTTCCGCAACGAAGACGGATCGCTCACCGTCGAGGTCGGCGACGAGGTCGAGGTCGCCCTCGACTCGGTGGAGGACGGCTTCGGCGAGACCCGCCTGTCGCGCGAGAAGGCCAAGTACGCCCGCGCATGGGGGCGCCTCGAGGAGGCGTTCGAAGGCAGCGACAGCGTGAGCGGCATCATCAGCGGCAAGGTCAAGGGCGGCTTCACGGTCGACATCGGCGACATCCGCGCCTTCCTCCCCGGCTCCCTGGTGGACGTGCGCCCGGTGCGCGACACCTCCTACCTGGAAGGCAAGCCGCTCGAGTTCAAGGTCATCAAGCTCGACGCCCGGCGCAACAACGTCGTGGTGTCGCGGCGCGCCGTGGTGGAGATCGAGAACTCCGCCGAGCGCGAGGCCCTGCTCGAACGCCTGGAGGAAGGCGCGGTCATGCAGGGCGTGGTGAAGAACCTCACCGACTACGGGGCCTTCGTGGACCTCGGCGGCATCGACGGCCTGCTGCACATCACGGACATGGCGTGGCGGCGCGTGCGCCATCCGACCGAGGTGGTCAACGTCGGCGACGAGCTCGAGGTCAAGATCCTGAAGTTCGACCGCGAGCGCAACCGGGTCTCGCTCGGCCTGAAGCAGCTCGGCGAGGACCCGTGGGTGAGCATCGCCCGGCGCTACCCCGACGGCAGCCGCGTCGTGGGGCGGGTCACCAACATCGCCGACTTCGGCGCCTTCGTGGAGATCGAGGAGGGGGTGGAAGGCCTCGTGCACGTCTCGGAGATGGACTGGACCAACCGCAACGTCCACCCCTCGCGGGTGGTCCAGATCGGCGACGAGACGCAAGTCATGGTGCTCGACGTGGACGAGGAGCGCCGCCGCGTCTCCCTCGGCATCAAGCAGTGCCTGCCGAACCCGTGGGAGGAGTTCGCGGTGACCCACGCCAAGGGCGACCGGGTGAGCGGGCGCATCAAGTCGATCACCGACTTCGGCATGTTCGTGGGGCTCGAGGGCGGCATCGACGGCCTGGTGCACGTCTCGGACCTGTCGTGGAACGAGGAAGGCGAAGGGCTGCTGCGCGGCTACAACAAGGGCGACGAGCTCGAGGCCGTGGTGCTGTCGGTCGACACCGAGCGCGAGCGCATCTCGCTCGGGGTGAAGCAGCTCGACGGCGATCCGTTCTCGGCCTGGCTCGCCGAGCATCCGCGCGGCACGGTCGTCGCCGGCACGGTGACCGAGGTGGAGGCGCGGGGCGCGCGGGTGGAACTGGCCGAAGGCGTCGAGGGCTACCTGCGGGCGAACGAGATCGGCCGCGAGCGGGTGGAGGACGCGCGCACCGTGCTGCGCCCCGGAGAGGCGATCGAGGCCAAGGTGATCTCGGTGGACCGCCGGCGCCGGAGCATCACCCTGTCCATCCGCCAGCGCGAGAGCGACGAGGAAGTCACCGCGATGGAGGAGTACGCCTCGAGCGCGGACGAGGCGCCCGCCACCATCGGCGACCTCGTGAAGGAACAGATGAACCGCAGCTAGCATCCGCAGCGGTGGGGGGGTTGGAGGCCGCCGTGACCAAGTCCGAACTGATCGCCCGCCTGACCGGGAAGCTGCCGCACCTGATGCACCGTGACGTCGACCTCGCCGTGCGCACCCTGCTCGAGGCGATGAGCGAAAGCCTGGCCGAGGGGGGGCGCATCGAGGTGCGCGGCTTCGGGACGCTGTCGGTGCGCTTCCGCTCGAGCCGGATGGGCCGCAATCCCCGCACGGGCGAGGCGGTCGCCCTCCCGGACAAGTACGTGGCGCACTTCAAGCCCGGCCGCGATCTGCGCGAGCGGGTCGACCGGGGCGCGGCCCGCACCCCCCGCCGCCGCCGCGCCCGCCGCTGACCCCGGACCTTCCTGGAGCGACGATGTTCGAGCTGTTCTGGCTGCTGCTCCCGGTGGCGGCCGTCTCGGGGTGGTACGTCGCGCGCCGGCCCGCGGCGCTCGCCGGCCGCCGCCTCCCCCCCGACTATTCGCGGGGCCTGCACTACCTGCTGAACGACCAGCCGGACCGGGCCATCGAGGTCTTCATCAAGGTCCTGGAGCTCGACGACGAGACGGCGGAGACCCAGCTCACCCTCGGCAACCTGTACCGCCGGCGCGGCGAGGCCGGGCGCGCCATCCGCCTGCACCAGAACCTCATCGAGCGCTCCACCCTGACCGAGGAGCTGCGCGTGGAGGCGTTGCGCGAGCTGGCGCAGGACTACCTCGCCGCGGGGCTGCTCGACCGCGCGGAGGACGTCTACCGCGACCTCACCAAGATCGAGTCCTGCCGGGCGCAGGCCCTGCAACAGCTGCTGCACATCTACGAGCAGGAGAAGGACTGGAAGCAGGCGCGCGGCGCGGCCGTGGAGCTGGCTGCGGCCACCGGCAAGAAGCAGGACGAGGTGATCTCGCAGTACCTGTGCGAAGACGCCATGCAGGCGTTCGACTCCGGCCACGAGGAGCGGGCCCTCGAGCTGCTGCGCCGGGCGCGCGAGACGCACCCCGCGTGCGTGCGGGCGAGCCTTTGCGAAGGGGACGTGCTGCGCGCGCGCGGCGAGACGGCGCAGGCGCTCTCGGCCTACCTGCGCATCGAGAGCCAGGACCTCGACTACCTGCCGGAGGCCGTCGGCCGGCTGCGCACGTGCTTCCAGGCGCTGGAACGGCGGGACGAGGCCCGACGCTACTTCGAGCGCTGCCTGCAGCGCTACGGCGGCATGACGGTGATGCTCGCGCTCGCGGAGATGATCCGCGAGGACCAGGGCAACCCGGCCGCCATCCACTTCATGCTCGAAGCCCTCGCCAAGCGCCCGACGGTGCGCGGCTTCGACCGGCTGCTCGAGTTCGCCGCTTCCGACACGGCAGCCGGGGAAGTGACGGACCATCTCGAGGTGCTGAAGGGGCTGCTCGCGCAGCTGCTGCGCGGGCGCCCCGCGTACCAGTGCCGGCACTGCGGCTTCCAGGCGCGCTCGCTGCACTGGCAGTGCCCGGGATGCAAGCATTGGAACACCGTCCGCCCCCTGCGGGGAGTGGAGGGGGAATGAAGCCAGGAGAGTCCCGATGACGATGAACCGCTTCAGCGCCCGCATCACCCAGCCCCGCTCGCAGGGAGCGTCGCAGGCGATGCTCTACGCGGCCGGCCTCACCGAGGCCGACATGGACAAGCCCCAGGTCGGCATCTCGAGCGTGTGGTACGAGGGCAACAGCTGCAACATGCACCTGCTCGACCTGGCGGAGAAGGTCAAGGAGGGGGTGGAGGCGGCCGGGCTCATCGGCCTTCGCTTCAACACCGTGGGGGTGAGCGACGGCATCTCCATGGGCACGCGCGGCATGAGCTACTCGCTGCAGTCGCGCGACCTCATCGCCGACTCCATCGAGACGGTGACCTGCGGGCAGTGGTACGACGCCAACGTCTCGATCCCCGGCTGCGACAAGAACATGCCGGGGGTGATGATGGCCATCGGGCGCATGAACCGGCCGGCGCTGATGGTCTACGGCGGCACCATCAAGCCGGGACGGCTGCGCGACGGGCGGCCGGTGGACATCGTGAGCGCCTTCCAGTCCTACGGCCAGTACCTCGCGGGCGCCATCGACGAGGCCGAGCGCTTCGAGATCGTGCGCACCGCCTGCCCCGGCGCGGGCGCCTGCGGGGGCATGTACACCGCCAACACGATGGCTTCGGCGATCGAGGCGATGGGCATGTCGCTGCCCTACAGCTCCTCGGTGCCGGCCGTCGACCCCGGCAAGCTCGACGAGTGCTACCGGGCGGGCCAAGCGGTGCGCGCGCTGCTCGAACGCGACTTGAAGCCGCGCGACATCATGACGCGGGAGGCGTTCGAGAACGCCATGGTGGTGGTGATGGCGCTCGGCGGCTCCACCAACGCGGTGCTGCACCTCATCGCGATGGCGCACGCGGTGGAGGTGCCGCTCACGGTGGACGACTTCCAGGCGGTGAGCGACCGGGTGCCCTACCTCGCCGACCTGAAGCCGAGCGGGCAGTACGTGATGGAGGACCTGCACCAGGTGGGCGGCACCCCGGCGGTCCTGAAGTACCTGCTCGAAGAGGGCCTGCTGCACGGCGATTGCATGACGGTGACCGGGCGCACCTTGGCCGAGAACCTCGCCGAGTGCCCGGGGCTCGACGAGGGGCAGGCCGTCGTCCGCCCGCTCGCGAGCCCCATCGGCCCGCGCGGCCACATCCGCATCCTGCGCGGCAACCTCGCGCCGGGCAGCGCGGTGGCCAAGATCACGGGCAAGGAGGGCACGCGCTTCTCCGGCCCGGCGCGCGTGTTCGATTCCGAAGAGGACATGCTGAAGGCCCTGGAGGAGGGGCGCATCGGCAAGGGCGACGTCATCGTGATCCGCTACGAGGGGCCGAAGGGCGGACCCGGGATGCCGGAGATGCTGACCCCCACCTCCGCCATCATGGGGGCGGGGCTCGGGAGCGACGTGGCGCTCATCACCGACGGCCGCTTCTCCGGCGGCTCGCACGGCTTCATCATCGGCCACGTGGTGCCGGAGGCCCAGGAAGGCGGCCCCATCGCCCTGGTCGAGGACGGCGACGTCATCACCATCGACGCCCGCGAGAACCGCCTCGAGGTGGACCTCGACGCGGAAACCCTCGAACGGCGCCGCGCGGCGTGGTCGATGCCGCCTTACAAGGTCTCCCGCGGGGTGCTCTACAAGTACCTCAAGACGGTGAGGGACGCATCGCAAGGCTGCGTCACGGACGCCTGAGCCGAGCCGATGCGGGTCGTCATGATCGGCGCCGGGTACGTCGGGCTCGTATCCGGGGCGTGCTTCGCCGAGTTCGGGGTCGAGGCCGTGTGCGCGGACGTCGACGAGGACCGCATCGCCCGGCTGCGGGCGGGCGAGGTGCCGATCTACGAACCGGGCCTCGACGCCCTCATCGAGCGCAACACGGCCGAAGGGCGCCTCGGGTTCGCGTCCGCGTCCGAGGCCCCGATCGAAGAGGCGGACATCGTGTTCGTCGCGGTCGGGACCCCGGAGCGCCGGGGCGACGGCCATGCCGACCTCGGCTACGTGTACCGGGCGGTGGAGATGGTCGCGCCGCGTCTCGAGGGCTATACGGTGCTCGGGATCAAGTCCACGGTGCCGGTGGGGACCACCCGCGAGGCCATGCGGATCGCCGCGCGCATCAACCCCGGCGCGGACTTCGACGCCGCCTCCAACCCCGAGTTCCTGCGCGAGGGCGCCGCGCTCGGCGACTTCATGCACCCCGACCGGGTGGTGCTGGGGGTGGAGAGCGAGCGGGCCGAGACGCTGCTGCGCGAGCTCTACCGCCCCCTCAACCTCATCGAGGTGCCCATCCTCGCGATGGGGCTCGAGAGCGCGGAGCTGGTGAAGTACGCCTCCAACGCCTTCCTCGCCACCAAGATCAGCTTCATCAACGAGATGGCGGCGCTGTGCGAGACCATGGACGCGGACGTCCACGCGGTGGCGCTCGGCATGGGGCTCGACGGGCGCATCGGCCGCAAGTTCCTGCACCCCGGCCCCGGCTTCGGCGGCTCGTGCTTCCCCAAGGACACCACCGCCCTGGTGCGGATCGCGGGCGACCGGGGGATGCGCACCCGGATCGTGGAGGCCGCGATCGAGGTCAACGCCGCGCAGCGCGCGCGCATGGTGGACAAGATCCGCGAAGCCCTCGGCGGCAGTGCGGCGGGCCGGCGGCTCGGGGTGCTCGGGCTCACCTTCAAGCCCGAGACCGACGACATGCGCGAGGCGCCGTCGCTCGCCATCCTCCCGCCCCTGGCCGAGGAGGGCGCGCGCATCCGCGCGCACGACCCCCACGGCGCGGCGGCGGCGGCGGCGCTGCTCCCGGCCGGGGTCGAGTTCTGCGCGAGCCCCTACGAGACGGCGGAGTCCGCCGACGCGATGGTGCTCATGACCGAATGGAACGCCTACCGGGGGCTCGACCTCGAACGGGTCCGGGACTCGATGGCCGGGCGGGTGTTCGTCGATCTGCGCAACGTCTACGAGCCGGACGCGATGCGGCGCCTGGGGTTCCATTACCGCGGGGTGGGGCGCTGATGGAAGCGGCGGTGCGCAAGGCGGTGTTCCCGGTGGCGGGGCTCGGCACGCGGATGCTGCCCATGACCCGCGCCGTGCCGAAGGAGATGCTGCCGGTGGTGGACCGGCCCCTCATCCAGTACGCGGTGGAGGAGGCGGTCGCGGCCGGGATCGAGGAGCTGGTGTTCGTCACCGACCGCCCGCGCCCGCTGCTCGAGAGCCACTTCGGCCCCGTGCCCGCGCTCGCGGGCAAGGTCGAGACGGGCGCCGGGGGAGAGCGGCTCGATGCCGCGCGCGCGCTCCTGCCCGAGGGGGTGCGTCTCGCGTTCGCGCGCCAGGAGGCGCCGCTCGGCCTCGGCCATGCGGTGTGGTGCGCGCGCGAGGCGGTGGCCGACGAGCCGTTCGCGGTGCTGCTGCCGGACGACCTCATGGCGCCCGGCTGCCTCGGGGAGCTCATCGCCGCCTTCCGCGGGCGCGGCGCGGGCGCGGTGCTGGCGGTCGAAGAGGTCGCGCCCGAAGACACCGCCCGCTACGGGGTGGTGGACACGGCCTCGGACCGGAGCGAGGTGGCGCGGGTGGCGTCGATCGTCGAGAAGCCCGCGCCCGAGGAAGCGCCGTCGAACCTCGCCGTGGTCGGCAGGTACGTCTTCGACCCCTCGATCCTGGACCTGCTGGCGGACCTCCCGCCCGGCGCCGGCGGCGAGATCCAGCTCACCGACGCGATCGCGGCGCTGGCGGCGGCCGGCGCCCCGGTCTACGCGCACCGGCTGCCGGGGGTCCGCCACGACTGCGGCACCCGCGCGGGGTGGCTGCGCGCGACGGCGGCGCTGGCGCTCGCGCACGACGACGGAGGGGGCTTGCGCCGCGACCTCGCCGCGCTCCTCGCATGAAGCCGCAACGCTATTCCTTCCTCGCCCTCGCGCGCAACGCGCTCCGCCTGCGGCCGGACTGGCCGCGCTTTTGGCGGAGCCCCGAGCCGAAGGCGTCCTACGACACGGTCATCGTCGGCGGCGGCGGGCACGGCCTCGCCACCGCCTACTACCTCGCGGCCGAGCACGGGGTCGCCAACGTCGCCGTGCTCGAGAAGGGCTGGCTCGGCGGCGGCAACACCGGGCGCAACACCACCATCGTGCGCTCGAACTACCTGTGGGACGAGTCGGCCGCGCTCTACGAGAAGTCCCTGCAGCTGTTCGAGGGCCTGAGCCGCGAGCTCAACTACAACGTCATGTTCAGCCAGCGCGGGGTGTTCAACCTCGGGCACTCGGTGCACGACATGCGCGACATCGCGCGGCGGGTGAACGCGAACCGGGTGAACGGCATCGACGGGCGGCTGGTCGGGGCGGACGAGCTGGCGCGCCTGGTTCCCATCCTCAACGTCTCGCCCGCCGCCCGCTACCCGGTGCTCGGGGCGTCGTTTCAGCCGCGCGGCGGGGTCGCCCGGCACGATGCGGTGGCGTGGGGGTTCGCGCGCGCGGCCGACGCGCGCGGGGTCGACGTCATCCAGGGCTGCGAGGTGACCGGCATCCGCCGCGAGCGCGGCCGGGTGGCGGGGGTGGAGACCACGCGCGGCTACATCCGGGCGCGGCGGGTGGGCCTCGCCGCGGCCGGCCATTCGAGCGTGCTGGCGGCGATGGCGGACGTGCGCCTCCCGATCGAGAGCCATCCGCTGCAGGCCCTCGTCTCCGAGCCCATGAAGCCGGTGCTCGACACCGTCGTCATGTCCAACGCGGTGCACGGCTACGTCAGCCAGTCGGACAAGGGGGAGCTGGTGATCGGGGCCGGCATCGACGCCTGGAACGGCTACGGGCAACGGGGCAGCTTCGCCACCGTGGAAGGCGCGCTCGCGGCCGTCGTGGAGCTGTTCCCGATCTTCGCGCGCGCGCGCATGCTGCGGCAGTGGGCGGGCATCGTGGACGTGACCCCCGACGCCTGTCCCATCATCGGCGAGACCCCGGTGCGCGGGCTCTACGTCAACTGCGGATGGGGGACGGGCGGCTTCAAGGCCACCCCCGGCTCGGGGTGGGCGTTCGCCCACACCCTCGCCACCGGCGCGCCCCATCCCCTGAACGCCCCGTTCGCGCTCGAGCGCTTCGTCACCGGGCGCCTGGTCGACGAGCACGGCGCGGCCGGCGTGGCCCACTGAGAGGGCGCCGAAGATGCTGCTCATCCCCTGCCCCTGGTGCGGCCCGCGCGACGAGAGCGAGTACTCGTACGGCGGCGAGGCGCACATCGCAAGGCCGCTCGAGCCCGAACGGCTCTCGGACGAGGAGTGGGCGGACTACCTCTTCATGCGCAAGAACCCCCGCGGCCCGCACCGCGAGCAGTGGTGGCACGCGCACGGGTGCCGCCGCTGGTTCAACGTCGAGCGCGACACGGCGAGCAACCGGATCGTGCGCGTGTACGTCGATCCATGAGCATCTCCCAGCCGTTCCGGCTCATGGGCGGGGGGCGCATCGACCGCCGCCGCCGCATCGACTTCCACTTCAACGGGATGCGGTTCGAGGGCTACCGCGGGGACACCCTCGCCTCCGCCCTGCTCGCGAACGGGGTGCGGGTGGTCGGGCGGAGCATCGAGTACCACCGTCCGCGCGGCTTCGTGGCGGCGGGCCCCGAAGAGCCGAACGGCGTCTTCACGGTGCGGCACGCGGGGGCGGAGGGCGCGGTGCTGCCGCATGCCCCCGGCACGCAGGTCGAGCTGGTCGAGGGGCTCGAGGCGCGCGCGGCGAACGGCTGGCCCTCCCTGCACTTCGACCTCGCCGGGGCGCTCGGAGGGCTCGCGGGCCTCCTCCCGCCCGGCTTCTACTACAAGACGTTCATGTGGCCCCGCGCCGCATGGCCCCTCTACGAGCGGGCGCTCAGGCGCATGGCGGGCACCGGCTTCGCCCCGTCCGCGCCGGACCCCGAGCGCTACGACAAGCGCAACGCGTTCTGCGACGTGCTGGTGGTAGGCGGCGGCGCGGCCGGGCTCGCCGCCTCGCTCGCGGCGGCGCGCTCCGGGGCGCGGGTCATCCTGATCGACGAGCAGCCGGAGCTGGGGGGGGCGCTGCTCGGCGCCCGCCGCGAGCTGGGCGGCAAGCCCGCCCTCGCCTGGGTGGCGAGCTGCGCGGCGGCGCTCGCGGCCGAGCCCGAAGTGCGGGTGCTCACCCGCACCACCGCCTTCGGCTACTACGACCACGGCTTCGTGGCCGCCGTCGAGCGCCGCACCGACCACCTCCCGGCGCGCCGGCGGCGCGGCCCCCGCGAGCGGCTGTGGCGCATCCGCGCCGCGCGCGTGGTGCTGGCGGCGGGCGCCACCGAGCGCCCCCTGGTGTTCCGGAACAACGACCGGCCGGGCATCATGCTGGCGGGCGCGGCCGCCGCCTGCGTCAACCGCTACGCGGTGGCGCCGGGGCGGCGCGCGGTGGTGTTCGCCAACAACGACGGCGCCTGGCGCTCGGCCCTGGAGCTGGCGGCGGCGAAGATCGAGGTCGCGGCCATCGTCGACGTGCGCGCCCATCCGGGGGGCGCCTTCGCCGATCGGGCGCGCGAGGCGGGCATCCGGGTGCTGGCGGGGCATGCGGTCGTGGACACCCGCGGGCGCCTGGGGCTGCGGCGGGTGCGCGTGGCCCGCATCGACGGCGGCTCCGCCCCGTTCGATCTTGACTGCGACCTGCTCGCGGTGTCCGGCGGCTGGAACCCGAACCTCCACCTGCACGCCCAGTCCGGGGCGCGTCCGGTGTTCGACGAGGCGCGCGGCTGCTTCCTGCCCGGCCCCGCCGTGCAGACCGAGACCGGGGCGGGGGCGTGCCGGGGAACGTTCCGCCTCGACGCCTGCGTGCGCGAGGGCGCCGAGGCCGGGCGCGAGGCCGCGATCGCCGCCGGCTTCCGGGACGTGGGCGTGATCTCGGCGCCCGAGACGGACGAGGAGGGGGAGACGGACTGCGGGCCGGCCTGGACCGTGCACTCCCTGCGCGCGCGTCCGCGCATGGCCTTCGTCGACTTCCAGAACGACACCACCGCCGCCGACCTCGAGCTCGCGGTGGCCGAAGGCCTCGAGTCCATCGAGCACATCAAGCGCTACACCCTGCTCGGGTTCGGCACCGACCAGGGCAAGCTCGGCAACGTCACCGGCATGGCGGTCGCGGCGGCGGCGCTCGGACGCGCGCCGGGGGCGGTGGGCACGACCGCGTTCCGCCCGCCCTACACCCCCGTGACCTTCGGCGCGCTCGCGGGGCTCGACTCGGGCGCGCTCTACGACCCGCTCCGGATCACGCCCATGCACGGGTGGCACGAGGCGCGCGGGGCGGTGTTCGAGCCGGTGGGGCAGTGGCTGCGCCCCCGCTACTACCCGCACCCCGGCGAGGACATGCGCGCGGCGGTGGCGCGCGAATGCCTGGCGGCGCGCGAGCGGGCCGGCATCTTCGACGCCTCCACCCTGGGCAAGATCGACGTGCAGGGTCCGGACGCGGCGGCCTTCCTCGAGCGCGTCTACACCAACGACTGGTCGAGCCTCGCCGTCGGGCGCTGCCGCTACGGGCTGATGCTGGGCGAGGACGGCATGGTGATGGACGACGGGGTGACCGCCCGGCTTGGGCAGGACCACTTCCTCATGACCACCACCACCGGGGGCGCGGACGGGGTGCTGGCGTGGCTCGAACGCTGGCGGCAGACGGAGTGGCCGGAGCTGCGGGTGCGGCTCACCCCGGTCACCGACCACTGGGCGACCATCGCGGTGGCGGGCCCGCGCAGCCGCGAGCTGCTCGAGCCGCTGTGCGAGTCCCTCGACCTCTCGCCCGGCGCCTTGCGCTTCATGCAGTTCCGCGAGGGGGCCATCGCCGGTGCGCCGTGCCGCATCTTCCGCATCAGCTTCACGGGCGAGCTCAGCTTCGAGATCAACGTGCCCGCCGACTACGGACGCTACGTCTGGGAGCGCATCGTCGAGCGCGGCGCGCCGTTCGGCCTCACCCCCTACGGCACCGAGACGATGCACGTGCTGCGCGCGGAGCGGGGCTTCATCGTGGTGGGGCACGAGACCGACGGCTCGGTGACCCCCATCGACCTCGGCATGGAATGGATCCTGTCCAAGCGCAAGGACTTCATCGGCAAGCGCTCGCTCGAACGCGGCGATTGCCTGCGCAAGGACCGGCGCCGGCTGGTGGGCCTCGCCACCGCCGATCCGGACGAGGTGCTCCCCGAAGGGGCGCAGCTGGTGGACGAGCCCTTCACCTTCCGGCCGGCGCCGATGGTGGGGTTCGTGACCTCGAGCTACTGGAGCCCGAACCTCGGGCGCTCCATCGCGCTCGCCCTGGTCGCGGGCGAGCCCGCGCGCGAGCGGGTCTACGCGGCGCTCGAGGACGGGCGCTTCGCGCCCGCCGAGGTCGTGCCGCCGGTGTTCTTCGACCCGCTGGGAGAGCGGGCGCGTGGCTGAGCCGCGCCGCGAGAGCCCGCTCGGGCATTCGCCGGCGGACGCGGCGCCGGCGGGCCGGGGCGGGCCGCTCGAGCGGCCGGGGCTCAGGGTCGAGGAGCTGGCGTTCCGGCCGGTGCTGGTGCTGCACGGCAACCCCGGCGCGCCCGGGTTCGCCCAGGGGGTCGCGCGGGTGCTCGGCTGCCCGCCGCCCGACACGCCCAACACGTTCTCAGAGGCGCGCTTCGGGGAGGAGCCGGCGGTGCTCGCCTGGACCGGGCCGGAGGAGTGGCTCGCGATCGGCGGCGCGCCCGGGACCAGCGGCCTCGGGGTCGCGCTCCGGCAGGCGATCCCGGAGGCGGACGGGGCGGTGGTGGACGCGAGCAGCGGCTGGACCCTCCTCTCGCTCGAAGGCGCGCGGGCGCGCGACCTCATCGCGGCGGACTGCCCCATCGACGTGCACCCGCGCGCCTTCGCTCCGGGCCGCTGCGTGCGCACCGTGTACGCGCGGGTGGGGGTGTGCCTGCTGCTGCGCGACCCGGCGCCGCGCTTCGAGATGGCCGTGCCGCGCAGCCGCGCGGCCTGGCTGTGGCGGCGGCTCGAGGCGGCGGCGGAGCTGGCGGCGGTAGAATAGCGGGCATGGGCGAACCCGGACTCGCGGCGCCCGCCCGCACGGCGGACCGGACCCTCGATGCGCGGGGGCTCGACTGTCCGCTGCCGATCCTGAAGACCAAGGTGGAGCTGTCGCGGATGGCGGCGGGCGAGGTCCTGCACGTGGCCGCCACCGACCCGCATTCGGTCATCGACTTCAAGGCGTTCTGCGCCCGCACCCCGCACGCGCTCGTCCACCACGAGGAAGGCGAAGGGCTCTACGAGTTCTGGCTGAGGAAGGCGGGCTAGCCGGACGATGGGCGTGCCGTGAAGCGCACCATCTTCCAGCTGGCGGTCTGCCAGGGCTTCATGATCACGGGCCAGTCGCTCGTGGTCGCGACCTCTCCGCTGGTCGGCTTCGCGCTCGCGCCCGCGAAGCACCTGGCGACCCTGCCCTACGCGCTGCAGTTCGTCGCGGTCATGACCGTGACCTACTTCGCCTCGCTGCTGATGGGGAAGATCGGCCGCAAGCGGGGCTTCCTGCTCGCCTGCGCGGTGGGCGCCGCGGGGACGGCGCTCGCCTCCGGCGCCATCGTGGCCGGCTCCTTCGCGCTCTTCTGCGTCGGGAGCTACCTCTTCGGCGTGTTCTTCGCCTTCGGTCAGTACTACCGCTTCGCCGCCGCCGAGGCCGCGACTCCCGAGTACCGCAGCCGCGCCATCTCCTTCGTCATTGCAGGCGGGGTGGTGGCCGCGGTCGCGGGGCCGGGGCTCGCGGCCTGGACCCGCGACCTGGTCGCCGGGGCGGCCTTCGCGGGCAGCTACGCCGCGCTGCTCGCGCTCTACCTCGCGAGCGCGCTGGTGCTCGCCCGCATCCGCTTCCCGGCCGAGAGCGGGCCGTCGGCGGAGGGCGCGCCGGCGCGGCCGCTTCGGGCCGTGGTGCGCCAGCCGTCCTACGTCGTCGCCCTGCTGGCCGCGGTCGTGGCCTACGGCTCGATGAACCTGGTGATGGCCTCCACCCCGCTCGCGATGCAGGCGCGGGGCTTCCCCATCGAGGACATCGCGTTCGTCATCGGCAGCCACATCCTGGGGATGTTCGCGCCCGCGTTCGTCACCGGCCACCTCATCCGCTGGTTCGGGGTGCTGGCGGTGATGCTGTGGGGCGCGCTGCTGCTCGCGGGGTGCGTCGCCGTCAACCTCCTGGGGGAGGGCATGGCGAGCTTCTGGGCGGCGCTGGTGCTCCTGGGGGTCGGCTGGAACTTCCTCTTCACCGGCGGCACCACCTTGCTCACCGAGACCTACCGCCCGTCGGAGAAGGCGCGCGCCCAGGGCTTCAACGACCTGGTGCTGTACTCGATCATCTCGCTCACCGCCGTCGGCTCGGGGTGGTTCCACGAGTGGTTCGGATGGCGGGGGATCAACGCGGGGGTCGCCCCCTTCCTCGCCATCGCCGCGCTGCTCGTCGCGTGGCTGCGCCTGCTCCGCCGCGCCCCGTCCCCGGCCTGAGCCGGGAGCGCCGGGCCGTGCGCCGGGGCCGCGGCTCCTCGGGCGGGCGGGGACGCCGCCGCCTGCGCACGACCGCCCGCTCCGCTGCTATCATGACGCCCCGGATCGGCCCCTTCGTCGCGCACGCGGGGCCGGGGGAGTCCGGCGGACGTCTGTCCGGCGGGTGCGGCGCCGCGCGGTCCGGATGGCGGGCCAGGCGGCGGGATCGACGACGGAACCGGATCGACGTGGACGCATCGGGACGCGGCGGATGTTCGCGGGCATCGTAGGCGACGCCGGCCTTTGCGGCGCGCTCGAACGGCTGTCGGGGGAGCCGCAGGGGCTCGCGGGCATCCCCTTCGACGAGCGGGCGTTCTGGCGCGGCGGCGACGCGGCCCTGCTGCAGCAGCGGCAGTGGACGACCCCCGAGCTCGGCCGCGAGCGGGGCGTGCTCCACCATCCCCCGACCGGGGTGCGCATCGCCGGCTGGCTGCGCATCGACAACCGCGAGGACCTGCGGCGGGAGCTGGCCGCGCCGGGCGCTCCGGACGGCTTCGCCGGCACCGACGGCGGCCTCGTGCTGCTCGCCTGGCTGCGCTGGGGGGAGGCGCTGTGCGAGCACCTGGTCGGCGACTTCGCCTTCGCCCTCTACGACCCGCGCGAGCGTTCCTGCCTCCTGGCCCGCGACCCCATGGGGGTGAAGCCGCTCTACTACGTCGAGCACGGGGGCGCGCTCGCGTTCGCCACCGGCCTCCATCCCCTGGCCGGCCTTCCGGGGCTCGGCCTCACGCTCAACGACGAATGGCTGGCGTGGTACGTGGCCGGCTGCGCCTCGGACTCCGAGCGCACGATCTACCGGGAGGCGCGCAAGGTGCCGCCGGCGCACCAGCTCCGGTTCCGGGACGGGCGCGCGGAGCTGCGCCGCCACTTCCGCTTCGACCTGGAAGCCCGCGACGATTTCCGATCCAGCGCCGAGCGGCTGGAGGCCTACCGGGCGCTGCTCACGGAAGCGGCCGCCTGCCGGGTGCATACGGACGGGGCGGTGGCGAGCGAGCTCTCCGGCGGCCTCGACTCCAGCAGCGTCACGGCGTTCGCCGCGCTGGCCATGCCGGACTCAGGCCGCCGCCTGCACGGTATCGGCTTCGCCAACCTCGAGCAGGAGCCCCTGTCCATCCTCTCCGTCAGCCAGGCGGTACCGCTCGCCAGCACCCAGCTCCTCACCCCCACCGACCCCCCCCGCTCCGAGGACGTCGAGACGCTCTCCAAGCGCGTGCACCGGCACCTGGGATCGCCCCTGGAGCACGCGAACGCGACCAGCCACATCCCCATCTACGAGCTGGCGGTGCACGTCGGGGCGCGCGTGCTGCTGTCCGGTTTCGGCGGCGACGAGTTCGTCACCGTTCCGGGTGCGAGGGCCGCGTATCCGGAGATCTGGCGCGAGGGACGGTACGCCGCCTGGATGCGGCGGCTGCCCGGCAACGCCGCCACCCGGGGGCTGCGGGCGGCGCGGTGGTGGTGGCGCTACCGCTACGGGCGGGAGCGGTTTGCCGGCGGCTTCGGCCTGAGCCAATGGGTGCGGGAGGCGCTCGCCGTCTGCCCGCTGTCCGACGAAGCGCGCGAAGAGTACGGCGTCCGGGACCGCATGCAGCAGCAGGCGGGCGCATACGACCTGTCGGAGCTCACGCTCCGCGAGTACTGCGTGCGCCGCTGGGAGGACCGGCCGGGCCTGGTCTCGCGCCTGGAGAACTGCACGCACATGGGGGCGGCCTACGGCCTGGAGTACCGCTGGCCGCTGCTGGACGTGCGCGTGCTCGCCTTCTTCCTGGCGGTGCCGGCGGAAGAGACGGTGGGACCGGGCGGGATGGACCGGTACTTCCACCGGCAGGCGTCGGCGGGGCTGGCGCCGGACCTGGTCGTGTGGAAGGACAAGGCGATGGGGCGCCAGGTCCCGCTGCCGGAACGATGGCGCGGGCGAAGCCGGAACGCCGGCGAGGACGCCCGCGGCGCCTCGCGCTACTCGAACCTGCGGCACGGCGATCTGGAGCCCGCGCTGCGCAGGCTGCTGGACCCGGAGCGGCTCGAGCGCACGGTGGCCTCGGCGGCGCGGGCCGACATCAGCCTCGCCGACCGGGCGCAGCGGCTACGCTCCGCCGCGCCGGACTGGGGCTACGTGAGCCGGATGAAGCGGCAGAACGTCGTCAAGCTCGACCGGTGGCTGTCGGACGCCGCGCCGTAGGGCGGCGGACTCCGGAGCCGGCGCCGATCCCATGACGCGCGCCGCGGCGGGGCGATGATCCGGACGACGGCCCGGCCGGGAGCGCCCCGGGGCCTGCGCAGGATCTCGGGGCCGAGGGACTTCTTCGCCCTGATCGCGGCGCCCGGCTGCCTGCTGGGGCCGGCGCAGCTGTTGCGCCGCTCGCGCGCCGCCGCCCTGCATCGGGCGCTCGCGTCCCGCTCCTGGCCGGGGCGGCCGCGATGGCAGTGGGGCCTGCTGCTCACGGCCGCCCTGGTCCGGTGGTACCTGGTGGGCTTCTGGCGCGACGCCGACCGCTGCCTCACCGGCATCGACCGCCGGACCCGGCACACCGGCAAGACCCGCTGGCAGCGGGTGCGCTCGCTGTTCCATCTCGGCCTGTACCTGGGCGTGCGGCCGATGGACTACTACCGCTTGCGCCTGTACCGCGTCGAGCGCTCGCGCTGGCTGAACTTCGTGTTCACCCAGGAGCAGCAGACCTGGCACGCCGTGCACTCCCATGCCGCGGGCGCGCCCGGAGCGGTGCTGCTCCGCGACAAGCTGGGGTTCGAGGTCCGCGCCCGCGAACATGGACTGCGGGCGGTGCGCACCCTCGCGTCGTTCCGCGCCGGGGACGCGCCCGGCCTGGACGGGCTGCCGCCGCGCCGCCCCGTCTTCCTCAAGCCCAACTCGGCCAACGCGATGCGTGGGTGCATGACCTTGGAGCGTTGCGAGGCGGGCGAGGAGCGGCTGCGCGGGCGTTCGCTCGAACGCGAGCGGTTCGACGTATCGGGCCGCGAGGCGGTCGAGGAGACGCTGGCCGGGGTCTTCGAGCGCGAGAACTACCTGGTCCAGGAAGCGCTGCGCAACTCCCCGGAGTTCTCGCGCTTCTGCGGCACGGAGGAGCTGGTGACCGTGCGCGTGATCACGCTCCGGCTGGGCGAGCGGATCGAACCGCTCAGCGCGGCGCTGGAGGTGCCGAAGGACGGCGAGCTGTACATGATCGGCGCCATCGGCGCCGACGGCCGGGCGCGGCTCCATCCCCTTCTGCCGCTGCGGGAGCCGCCGCCGGTGTTCTGCACCGGCGGAGAGAAGGTGCCCTGCTGGGAGGAGCTGCTCGATGTGTCCTGCCGGGCGCACGGCCTGCTGCCGGACGTGGGTGCGGTCGCCTGGGACCTCACCGTTACGGAGGAGGGGGCCACCCTGCTCGAAGGCAACAGCGGCTGGGCGCTGATGGCGCCGCAGGGGATGCTGGACGCGCCCCTGCTCGAGACACCCGCCGCGGAAGCCTGGGCGGCGGCGCGCAAAGCCACTGGGAGTGGCTGATAGAATCCGGCTGCGTCGAGTTCTGGCCAAATCTCAACCCAATTCTTGATCATGAACACCAAGGGCATCGTCCTCATCCTCCTCGCGGGCGCCTTCATTGGCTTCCTCATCAAAGGCGTAGGCGACGGCTCCCTTCTCGGGGGCGTAGTTGGCGGCGTCGTCGGTTTCTTCATTGCGATCCCTTTCGTCTTTCTCTTCGTCTTTCTCTTCGGCTTTTTCGGTTGGAGCTTGGGCAAGATCGGATTAACCGCGGACGACTCCAACAGGTCGCCAGAAGAGAACGAACGCACGCGCCGCGAAGCGCTGGGGTACACGCGCGAGGACACGGAGCGATAAACATGCACTCCCTCACGTACACAGAGCTTTTCGCTTCCGAATAAAATGGAGGCGGCGCGGGCGCGGGTCGAGCGCGTCATCGACGAGGCCATGATCCGGGACCGGCGCCGGCTCCGCAGCCGGCTCCGGCGCCTCGCGCCCGGAGACGGCGCGGGCCTCGAGCGGCTCGCCGCCGACGCCGGACGCTCGCGCGGCCTCGCGCGGGCGCGCGCCGCGCGGCTGCCCGTGCCGCCCTTCCCGCCGGAGCTGCCCGTCGCCGCCGTGCGCGAACGCATTGCGGACGCGCTGGAGCGCCACCAGGTGGTGGTGGTGTGCGGCGAGACCGGCTCCGGCAAGACCACCCAGCTGCCGAAGATCTGCCTCGCCGCGGGGCGGGGGGCGGCGGGTCTCGTCGGCCACACGCAGCCCCGCAGGATGGCGGCGCGGAGCGTCGCCGCCCGCATCTCGCGCGAGCTCGGGCTGCCGCCGGGGGAGGCGGTCGGCAGCAAGGTCCGCTTCCACGACGACGTGGGCCCCGACGCCTTCGTCAAGGTGATGACGGACGGCATCCTGGTCGCCGAGATCGCGGGCGACCGCCGTCTCGAGGCCTACGACACCCTGATCGTGGACGAGGCCCACGAGCGCTCGCTCAACATCGACCTCCTGCTGGGCCATCTCCGGCGCATCCTGCC
>CAZSPS010000159.1:0-1937 GCA_964608875.1 uncultured Ectothiorhodospiraceae bacterium | reverse complement strand
GTTCGCGCGCGACCCCGGCGTGCGCGGCGCGCTCGGCGAGGCGGCCCGCGAGGAGCGCGCCCACCTCGACTGGTGCCGGCGCCGTCTCGACGAGCTCGCGGCCCGGCCGAGCCGGCTCGATCCGTTCTGGTGGGCCGGGTCGTTCGCGATCGGGGCGGCGGCGGGGGCGGCGGGCGACGCGCTGAGCCTCGGCTTCGTGGCGGAGACCGAGCGCCAAGTGGTGGAGCATCTGGCCGGGCACCTCGAGCGCCTGCCGCCCGCCGACCGGCGCAGCCGCGCGATCTGCCGGCGCATGATGGAGGACGAGCGCACCCACGGCACGCGCGCGGTGGCGGCGGGCGGACGCGGGCTGCCGTTGCCGGTGCGGGCCGCCATGCGGGCGGCGGCGCGGGTGATGACGGCGACCGCCTACCGGGTCTGAGCCCGGAGGTTCAGCCCCCGGAGGAAGGTGGGCCGGAGTCGCCGCCGCCCGGGTGGAAGACTGGGACCGGGAAGGGGGTGACGTTGCCCCCCTTGGGGCCGTCGTGCGAGAGGATCTTGTTGGTCCCCTGCTTGTCCACCCGGTCGATGCGGACCACCGCGTGCATGGGGACGTAGGTGGTGTCGACCCCCTCGAACTCGGCCTTCAGCCGCTCCTCCGAGGGGTCGACCAGCACCGCCGAGCGCTCGCCGAAGCTGAAGTCGCCGATCTCGATGAACCCGAACAGCTCGCCCTGGCGCAAGGTGTGGGCGTACACCTCGTACACCTTGCCCTGGTTGTGGAAGATGATCCGGTAGGTCGCCTTCTTCTTCGCCACGCTCCGGCTCCGTCGGGGGCTTGCCCTGCGCTCCGCGCCCTGCGTCCCGTGCCCCGCGCCTCGCGCTTGGCGCCTTGCGGTGTCGGCGACGGGACGGCGCGGGGGCGATTATACGGCTACGCGCCCGCGCCCGCGCCGGCGAAGGCGCGGTAGTCGCGCCGCACGTCGTCCACGGCGGCGTGGAACAGGCGCTCGCCGGCCTCCGGGCTCGCCCCGGACGGGTCGGAGCCGATGCGCCCGTCCGGGAACCGCCGCCGGTAGTCCTCGGCGTCGCGGAACCGCCCGCTCGGCGCCACCCGCGGCTCGAACGTGGCGCCGGACTTGACCGCGTGCGGGTGGGCGAAGTACGACAGCGACACCTCGCTCGGCGTGGCGTGGCTGCCCTCGATGCCGGGGAAGAGCTCGCGCGAGAGCTGCCGCACGCCCCCGCCGTCCCACCAGTTGGTGAGCGCGAGGCGCAGCCCGGCCGCCGTCTCGCCGAGGCTGCGGCGCGCGTAGATCTCGGAGAACGCGGCGCCCAGCGTCGCGATGTTGCCGCCGTGCCCGTTCAGGAAGTAGAAGCCGTCGAAGCCGTGCCGGGCGAGCGAGTCCACGTAGTCCGACACGCAGGCGATGAGGGTGCTCGGGCGCAGGGTGATGCTGCCGGGGAACGCCAAGTGGTGCTGGGCCATGCCGACGCTGATGGTCGGCCCGACCAGGGCGTCCTCCGCCTCGCCGACCGCCTTCGCCACCACCTCGGGGCAGATCGCGTCCGTGCCGATGAGCCCGTTCGGGCCGTGCTGCTCGGTGGAGCCGATGGGGACGATGACCGTGGTGGAGCGTTCGAGGTACGCCTCCACCTCCTGCCAGGTGCTGAGCTGAAGCTGCACGGGGTTACCTCGCTGTGGTCCGGTTGCGGTCCGGCTGCTGCGGTGGAAGGGCGAATGGGGCTATGCTTGCCGTCCGTGTGATGGCCCACGGCGGACCTGCATGAACCGTTTGCGCCAATGGCTGGAACGCGCCCTGTGCGCGCTGGGGCTGCATCAGTTCGAGGTGGTCGAGGTCCGGATGGGGTTCGGGCCGAGCGGCGCGGTCGAGACGGTGCGGTGCCGGCGGTGCGGGCACGTCCGCGCCCGGCGCAGCGCGTCGTAGCGAGGCCGC
>CAZSPS010000158.1:0-5471 GCA_964608875.1 uncultured Ectothiorhodospiraceae bacterium | reverse complement strand
CCGTCGATGCTGCTCGACGTCGAGACCACCTGCCGCGAGCTCGTCCTGCCCCATCTGGATGAGGGCGAGGACACGGTCGGGGTGCGGGTCGAGCTCGACCACCTCGGCGCCACCCTGCTCGGCTCGGAGGTGGAGGTGGCGGCGCGCGTGAGCGCGGTCGAGGGTCCGCGTATCGACCTCGAGATCGAGGTCAAGGACGAGCTCGGCGAGACCGTGGGGCGGGCGAAGCACGGGCGCTTCGTGGTCGAGGTCGAGCGCCAGCGCCGGCGGCTCGAACGCCTCGCCGAGCGGCTTCGGGAGGCACGCGGATGAGCTGGAAGCCGGTCTACTGCTATCAGTGCGTGGCCGGTCCGGACCTCATGAAGGTGCAGGTCGAGGACGGGGTCGCGACCCGCATCCGCTCCAACTTCGACGCGAGCGGCGAGCACCCGGGCGGCGGGCGGGTGTGCGTCAAGGCCTACGGCCTCATCCAGAAGACCTACAACCCGCACCGCATCCGCCAGCCGATGAAGCGCACCAACCCGCGCAAGGGCCGGGACCAGGACCCGGGGTTCGTGCCGGTCGGCTGGGACGAGGCGCTCGACGCCATCGCCGAGCGCATGAACGCCATCCGGGCGAAGGGGCTCCGGGACGAGTCGGGGTTCCCGCGCCTCGCGGTCAGCTTCGGCGGCGGCGGCACCCCCACCCAGTACATGGGCACCTTCCCCGCCTTCCTCTCCGCCTGGGGGGACGTGGACATGGGCTTCGGGGCGGGGCAGGGGGTCAAGTGCTACCACAGCGAGCACCTGTACGGGGAGCTGTGGCACCGCGCCTTCATCGTGGCCCCCGACACCCCGCGCTGCCGCTACGTCATCAGCTGCGGCAACAACGCCGAGGCGTCGGCCGGGGTGGCCGGGGTGTGGCGGCAGGCGGACGCGCGCGCGCGCGGGCTCAAGCGCGTGCAGGTCGAGCCCCACCTGTCGGTCACGGGGGCGGTGTCGGCGGAGTGGGTGCCCATCCGCCCCAAGACGGACGCGGCCTTCCTCTTCGGGCTGCTGCACCGCATCGTGCACGAGCGCGAGTGGCGCGAGGTGTGCGACGTGCCCTTCCTCGAGCGCTCCACCAACGCGCCCTACCTGGTCGGCCCGAACGGGTACTTCCTGCGCGACCCCGAGAGCCGCAAGCCCCTGCTGTGGGACCTCGACCTCGGCCGCCCGGCGCCGTTCGACGAGATCGCCGGGCGCCGCCCCGCCCTCGACGGGACGTGGGCCGCGTGCGGGGTGGAGGAGGGGCCGGACGGCAAGGAGTGGCGCCACGAGCGGCCGGTGGAGGTCCGCCCCGCCTTCGAGCTGTTCCTCGAGCACGTGCGCGCCGCGACCCCGGAGTGGGCGGAGCGCGAGAGCGACGTGCCGGCCGCCACGGTGCGCCGCATCGCGGACGAGTTCCTGGCCCACGCCTGCGTCGGCGAGAGCATCGAGATCGAGGGCCGCGAGATGCCCCTGCGGCCGGTCGCGGTGCTGCTCGGCAAGGGGGTGAGCAACGGCTGGGGCGGCTACGCGTGCTGCTGGGCGCGGACCATGCTCGCGGTGCTGGTGGGGGCGCTCGAGGTGCCGGGCGGGGCGCTCGGCACCGCCGTCAAGCTCAACCGCCCGGCCGACAGCCGCCACAAGAGCGTGCGGCCGATGCGCGACGGCTTCATGGACTACCCGTTCAACCCCACCACCCGCGAGGAATGGAGCCGTCATCCCGGCATCCGCAACGCGTTCAAGATGATGGTCCCGCTGGCGGCGGACTCGCCCTGGTCGCCCGCGCTCGGACCCGCGCACCTGCCCTGGCTGTTCCAGAAGCGCCAGCCCGACGCGATGCCGCGCCAGACCCTGCCGGAGATGTGGATCAACTACCGCACGAACCCGTCGATCTCCTCCCTGAGCGCGCCCGAGGTGGCGGAGCGGGTGGCGGAGTTCCCCTTCATCGTCTCGTTCGCCTACACCCTCGACGAGACCAACTACATGGCCGACTACCTGCTGCCGGAGGCGACCGACCTCGAGAGCCTGCAGCTCATCCGCATCGGCTCGACCAAGTTCATCGAGCAGTTCTGGAACCGCCAGGGCTGGGCCGTGCGCCAGCCGGTGGCGGACCCCGTGGTGGACGCGCGCGACATGACGGACATCGCGACCGGGCTGGCCCGGCGCATCGGCCGGCTCGAGGAGTACAACCGGGCGATCAACCGGGGGGCGGCCGGGATGGGGCTCGCGGGCGAGGGCTTCGACTACTCGCTCGATCCCGGCGAGGCGCACTCGTGCGAGGCGATCTGGGATGCGGTGGCGCGCGCGGCGAGCCACGACCTCACCGGCGGGGAGCGGGTCGAGGGCATCGACTGGTTCCGCGAGCACGGCTACATGCTCGAGCCCTACCCGGAGACGGAGTGGTTCCTGTACCCCACGCTGCGCGAGCGGGGGCTGCGCTTCGAGCTGCCCTACCAGGAGCGGATCAAGCGCCACGGGGAGGAGCTGGCGAACCGCCTGCACGAGACCGGCATCGAGTGGTGGGAGCGTCAGCTCGGCGAATACGAGCCCCTGCCGTCCTGGGAGCCGTTCCCGGAGATCTGGATCGAGTACGCGCGCGAGGTGGGGCGCGACCCGGACGAGTTCCCCTTCTGGGCCCTCACCTCGCGCAGCATGCAGTACTCCTGGGGCGCGAACGTCGGCATCCCGCTCATCAACGAGGTGGCCGGCAACGTGGCGGGGCACCGGGGGGTGATCATGAACCGGGGCGCGGCGCGCACGCTCGGGATCGCCGAGGGCGACCCGGTGGTCATCGAGTCGGTGGCCGGCGAGACGCGGGGGAGGGCGGTGCTGCGCGAGGGGGTCCGGCCCGACACGCTGGTCCTCATCGGTCAGTTCGACCACTGGGCGACCCCGTTCGCCAAGGACCTGGCGCTCGGGAGCCTCAATTCCGTGACCCCGCTGGCGCTCTCGCTCACCGATTCGACGGGGAGCGTCGCCGACCTCATCCGGGTGCGGGTCCGGCGCGCCGACCCCGATGCCGACGCCGCCGCTGGCGATGGCGATGGCGCCGGCCGGGGGGCGGCGGCGTGAGCACGCCGGGCGCGGGCGCCGGTGCGGGCGAGGGGCGCCGCGCCCCCCGCTACGGCATGGTGGTGGACCTCAACCGCTGCGTCGGTTGCCAGACCTGCACCATCGCCTGCAAGCACCACAACGACACCCCGCCCGGAGTGCAGTGGCGGCGCGTGCTCGATGTGGAGCAGGGCGAGTACCCCGACGTGCAGCGGCTGTTCCTGGTCACGGGCTGCCAGCACTGCGCCGACCCGCCGTGCGTCCCGGTGTGCCCGACCGGGGCCACCCGGCAGCGGGCCGACGGGCTCGTCACCATGGACTACGACACCTGCATCGGCTGCGGCTACTGCGCGGTGGCGTGCCCCTACCAGGCGCGGACCATCGCGCACGAGCACGGGTGGTACTTCGGCGCCCCGACCCGCCAGGAGTCGCACGTGCAGCACGAGGAGCGGGTGGGGGTGGCGACCAAGTGCACGTTCTGCGTGGACAAGGTGGACGCGGCGGCCGAGGCGGGTGCCGTGCCGGGCCTCGACCTCGAATACACCCCGGCGTGCGTGTCGTCGTGCATCGCCGAGGCCCTGCACTTCGGCGACTTCGCCGACCCCGGGAGCAACGTGTCGCGCCTTGCCGAAGAGAACGCGAACTTCCAGATGCATGCCGAGCTCGGGACGGATCCCCAGGTCCGCTACCTCTACGAGGTGCCCGCGACCACCCCCGGACGCGGCCCGGACGGGAACGCTCCGGGGGACGCCGCCGGGGAAGGCGCTTCGTCGCCGGCCGCCGGACGCGGCGTCGACCCGGACGACCCCCTGACCGGGGCGCGGCAGACGTTCTGGGACGCGCGCGCGGCCATGAACTTCATCCTGGGGGGCATGGGCAGCGGGCTCGCGGTGGCCGCGTTCGCGGGCTGGGCGGCGGGCTGGGTGCGGGCGGAGGCGCTGCCGGGGCTGTTCGCGGCGGCGGCGGCGCTGATGGCGGCCGGGCTCCTCTTCGTGTTCGCGGAGATCGGCCGCAAGGCGCGCTTCCTCTACGTGCTGCGCCGGCCGCAGAGCTCGTGGATGACCCGCGAGACCTACGCCGTCGCGGTCTTCTACCCGGCGGTGCTGGCGGGGTGGCTGTGGCCGTCGCCGGCGCTGCACGCGCTGGGCGCGGCGGCGGCGGCGGCGTTCCTGTACTGCCAGGGCCGCATCCTGCACGCGGGCAAGGGCATCCCCGCGTGGCGCCTCCCTCACGTGCCGTGGATGCTGGTGGCCTCGGGGCTGTTCGAGGGGGTCGCCCTGCTGGCGCTCGCGGCGGCGCTGTTCGGGGTGGGGGCGGGTGCGGAGGGCGCCGGGGCCGTAGGCCTCGCCGCCGTACCGGCCGGCTTCGCGGCGGCCGGGGTCTTGCTGGCCGCGGTCAACGCGGCGCTGTGGAGCGCGTACCGCCGGGCGGCGGCGGCGGGCGGAGCGGGTCCGCTCGCGCTCCGCGCGCTCGACCGGAGCGCGGGCCCCTTGCACTGGCTCGGCCATCTCGCGCCCGCCGCCGCCTTCGCGCTCGCCGCCGCGCCCGTGCTGGCGGCGGCGCCGGCCGCGGCGGCTCTTGCGGCTCTTGCGGGCGGCGTGTTCGCGCTCGCGGGCGGGGCGCTCTGGAAGTACACGCTCGTGACGCGCGCGTGCTACCAGCAGGGGTTCGCGCTGCCGCGCGTACCGCAGCGCGGCTCCGGGGCGCGCGCCGCCCCCGTGCGCCTCGACCCGGCGTAGTCCGGCCTCCGGACGGCCGTCCCGAACGCCGCGGGATACCGGAGCGCGACGATGCCGCCGTCCGTCACGCCGGACGCGGGCGCCTCCGGGCGGCCCGCGCCGGACGCCTCGCCCCCCCTTCCCTCCGACCCCGGCCGCCTGCGCGAGCGCGAGCGGGTCACGGGCCGCCTGCTGGTGCTGGCGGCCGGGCTGTGCATGAGTCTCGGCGGCCTCATCGTCCGGCTCACCGACGACATCGGCGAGTGGCAGTTCCTGTTCTACCGGTCGCTGGGCGCGGCCCTGCTGCTCGCGGCGTACTTCGGGCTGACCGGACGTTCGATACCGAACCTGGTGCGCCAGGCGGGGTGGCCCGGACTCGTGGGCGGCCTCGGCCTTTGCATGGCGTTCTTCGGCTTCGTCTGGGGGGTGATGCACTCGACCGTCGCCAACACGCTGTTCCTGCTGAGCGCGGCCCCGGTGCTGGCGGCCTTCCTGGGATGGCTGGTGCTGCGCGAGTTGGTCGCCCCTTCCCTGTGGCTCAGCATGGGCGGGGTCGTGCTCGGGGTCGGCATCATGATCTGGGAGGGGATCGTCGAATCCGACCTCTTCGGCGACCTCGTGGCGCTCTCGTCCGCGCTCGGGTTCGCGATCTTCACGGTGAGCATCCGCTACGGCCGGCAGGCCGACATGGCCCCGG
>CAZSPS010000157.1:0-15697 GCA_964608875.1 uncultured Ectothiorhodospiraceae bacterium | reverse complement strand
AGAGCCATCTCGCCGCCCGGCGCAGTCTCTCCGTGCAACGCGATCTCTGGGTAGAGGTCCCTGATGTGTTTGCTGTTCGTCACGGCCCTCCTCCCGCTCCGTAGCGTGGCGGCATCCTAGCATGGCCAACCTGCGCATCGGAATGCAGTTCACCGCCGACGGGCGCGGGTTCGTCGGTTCGATGCAGGTATCCGAGCGGGCGCTGCGCAAGTTCGTGGCTCGCGCTGCTCGTAGGAGGGCCGCTCGTCGGCGCCCTCGGCCTCCGGGGCGCGCGGGTAGTGTGGCCCGCCACGAAGAACCGGACGCTGGCCATCACCGCCGGGGTGGAGAGCACGCCGGAATGCGCGCCCTTGCGCACAAGTGCGCAGTCAGCCGATCGCCCCCGGCGGCAGACGGAGATCGGGGGAGGTGGGCACGACGTCGGCGAGCGCCGACGGCCAGACGATGCGCTCCCAGTCGCCGGCGCTGCAATACAGCATCATGATCATGCCCGCGAAGTCCTCCGGCCTGTGGCGCGGATCCTCGAGTCGCAACTTCCCCTTGACGGTGCCGGCGGTCCAGCGTTTCGGATCCTCGAAGAAGGCCCGGATGCTGTCCACGTGGGAGTAATCGCCCTCGACGGTGCCGGCCTCGTCGTCCCAGACGAGGGCGCGCAAGTCCCCCTGAGCGTCGGGATCCCACGAGGGCAGCATGATGGTGTGCGTGCTCATTTCGGATCGAAGTGAAACAGTATGCCGAGCGTCAAGTCAAGCATCTCCCTGTCCGTCGTCGCGAGATCGCGCAACCGCTCGGCTCCGGCGATCCTCCCCAGCACCGCCTGGATGTGCATGGTGGCGAGCTCCGCCGGATCGTTGGCCTCGAGGCCCAGCTCTTCCGCCGGCACGCCGGATTTGTGTGGCACGAACCGGGGTCTCGTGCGATACAAGCCCGCTAGCTGCTCACGGATGCCACACAAACGAGAGGAGGCCGAGGTCCCCTCTTTCGTCCGCAGCGCGCGAGGGCGCACTTGTGCGCAGAAGTGCATCGGGGTGCCGGTTGACTTCGACGGCGCGCCCACGGTCTAATCTGCGGTGGGCGGGGAGTGGGCGGAAAAGGGCTTTGTAGCCGCGCGTTCTGCCGGGCTCGGCCCGGGTTGAGGGTTAACGACCTTACTCGCTCCCCGCCCGTCTATCCTCTCGACATCGGCGGCACGCCCGCAGTCTAATCTGTCTCGGACGGGGGGCGGCGAAAAGGGCTTTCGAGCACGCGCTTTGCCGACCCTGGCGCCGGGTGTGAGGGGGAAGCGACCTCATCCGCCCCCCGTCCCCTTTATCGCGTATTGGCGTCTGGTCTTGAAATAGGTGATCGGGTGTGCCTCGGCCCGCGCTGCGGTCGCGGCGCTCGGGCTCCGGTGGCGCGAGGTGTTCGAGGGGCTGCGGGTGATGGAGGCCGAGACGCTGCGCGTACTCAGCGCCCCCCGGAAAGGACGGCCAGAACGCTGAGCGCGAGCTTGACGAAAACGCCCGCCGCCACGACCGCGACCATCGCCGCGAGGAAGAGCGGGACAAAGAGCGGAAACTGCTCCATGAGCCACGGCCCGATCCAGAAGAGGAGGGCCGCCCAGAAGCCGACCGCGATGAAAAACGGGACAACCAACCACCATGCGCTCGGCCGTATCTCGGCTTCGCTCGGATGCGCCTCCAGCTTGCTCGTCCGCGCCTCGGGGTAGAGGTCCCTGATGTGTTTGCTGTTCGTCACGACTCTCCTCCCGCTCCGTAACGCGCCGGAATCCTAGCATGGCCAACCTGCGCATCGGAATGCAGCTCACCGCCGACGGGCGCGGGCTCGTCGGTTCGATGCAGGTCTCCGAGCGGGCGCTGCGCAAGTTCATGGCTCGCGCTGCTCGTAGGGAGGCCGCTCGTCGGCACCCCCGGCCTCCGGGGCGCGCGGGTAGTGCGGCTCGCTGCGAAGAACCGAGCACTGGCCATCACCGCCGGGGTGGGGAGTGCGCAGGAATGCGCACTCCTGCGCACAAGCGCGCAGTCAGGCCTCAGCGCCCTCCGGAGTGTCGCCGAGGTCGAGGGGGGTGGGCGCGATGCCGGCGAGCGCCGGCGGCCAGACGATGCGCGCCCAGTCGTTGACGTTCGCACAATACACCGCCATGAGCATGCCCTTGAAGTCCTCCGGCTTGTGGCGCGGGTCCTCGAGCTGCAGGACCCCCGACGCGTCGCCACGGGTCCAGCGCTCCGGATCTCCGAAGAACTTCCGGATGCTCTCGACTCCGGAGTAGTCGCCTGCGACGGTGCCGGCTTCGTCGTCCCAGACGAGGGTGCGCAACTCGCCGCCGGCGCCGCCACGCCAATCGGGTATCTGGATAGTGTGCACGCTCATGGATCGAAGTGAAGCAGTATGCCGAGCATGAAGTCAACCGGCTGTCTCCGGTCCGGCGGCGAGCCGCATCGCCTTGGCGACGGTGAAGGAGACGGCGTGCGCCTCGGCCCGCGCTGCGGTCGCGGCGCTCGGGCTCCGGTGGCGCGAGGTGTTCGAGGGGTTGCGGGTGATGGAGGCCGAGACGCTGCGCGTACTCAGCGCTCCCAGAAAAGGACGGCCAGAACCGCAAGGGCGAGCTTGACGAAGACGGCCGCCACTATGACCAGGATCGACACCACGAAAACGGAGAAGAAAAAGATCGGGTACTTCTCCGTAAGCCAATATCCGAACCAGAAGACTCCTCCCCAGAAGGCGCACACGGCGAGGATCAAAAGGACACTTCCCCACCCCCAGGGTGGCGCCTCGGCTTCGCTCGTCCGCGCCTCGGGATAGAGGTCCTTGATGTGTTTGCTGTTCGTCACGGCCTTCTTCCCGCCTCGCGGCGCGGCGGCATCCTAGCATGGCCGCTATCGGCGTCGGGATGCCGCTCCGCGTGGACGCCCAGGGCTTCGTCGGGAGAGGCGGTATGCGGGCGGCGCGCGCCGGGCGCGTGGACCGGTCGGGCCAAGCCTATAATGCGGGCGGGCGGGGACGGACGACGGCGGCAACGGCAGCAACAGCGGCGGCGGCAGCCGCGGCAACGGCGGGGGGGCGCGGCGCGATGGCGGAGCGGAGCTTTGCGAAAGAGGTGAAGAGCCTCGCCCTCGGCGAGGGCGAGACCTTCCACGGCGAGGGCATCCTGGCGGTCGCCAAGGCGCTGCTCGAGTCGGGGGTGTCCTACGTCGGCGGCTACCAGGGCGCGCCCGTGTCCCACATGATGGACGTGTTCGACGACGCCCGCCCCATCCTCGACTCGCTCGGGGTGCACGTCGAGACCTGCGCCAACGAGGCGGCGGCCTGCGCGATGCTGGCCGCGTCCATCAACTACCCGGTGCGCGGGTGCGCGGTGTGGAAGTCCACCGTGGGCACCAACGTCGCCTCCGACGCGCTCTCGAACCTGGCCTCGGCCGGGGTCACGGGCGGGGCGCTGGTAGTGGTCGGCGAGGACTACGGCGACGGGGCCAGCATCATCCAGGAGCGAAGCCACGCCTTCGCCATGAAGTCGCAGGTGTGGCTGCTCGACCCGCGCCCGAGCCTGCCCGCGATGGTGCGCGCGGTGAAGAAGGGGTTCGAGCTGTCCGAGGCCAGCAACACCCCGGTGATGCTGGAGCTGCGCATCCGCGCCTGCCACGTGCACGGCAGCTTCGCCGCCGGGACCAACCGCGCCCCCGCCTGGTCGAGCCGGCGCCCGCTCGAGGGGCCGCGCTTCGACCCCGAGCGCATCTGCCTCCCCCCGTCCACCTATCTGCAGGAGCAGAAGAAGGTGAAGGAGCGGTGGCCGGCCGCCGTCGAGTTCGTGCGCGCGCACGGGCTGAACGAGTACTTCCCGCCGCTCGCCGACGAGCCGGCGCCCGTGCCCGTCTTCGACCCCGCCATCGGCCCCGCTTCCGGCATCGGCTCGGCTTCCGATCCCGGCGCTTCCTCGGGTTCCGGGCCGGCCTCCGGCACCGGCCCCGCCCCCACCGCGCCCGTACGCCCCGGCACCGGTACCGGCACGGAGGCAGGGTCGGCAGCGAGCGCAGGCATCGACGCGGACGCGATCGAGGACGTGGGGATCGTCACCCAGGGCGGGATGTACAACGCCGTGCTGCGGGCGCTCGCCCTGCTCGGCTTCGCGGACGCCGAGGGGCGCGCGCGCCTTCCCATCTTCGTCCTGAACGTGACGTATCCGCTGGTGCCCGAGGAAGTCGCCGGCTTCTGCGCGGGCAAGCGCGCGGTGCTGGTAGTGGAGGAAGGCCAGCCCGCCTACCTGGAGGAGGCGATCGGGAGCCTGCTGCGCAAGGCGGGGGTCGGCGAGGGCACGCGGGTCGTCGGCAAGGGGCCGTTCCCGATGGCGGGCGAGTACACGGGCGAGGTGGTGCTGCGCGGGGTGGACGCCTTCCTGCGCGAGGCGCTCGGCCACAACCGGGCGCCGGACTCCGCCGTGGTGGGGGCGGTGGACGATGCGCGCCGGCGCGCGGCGGAGTTGCTGGGGCAACCGGTGCCGGCGCGCCCGCCCGGCTTTTGCACCGGCTGCCCGGAGCGCCCGGTGTTCAGCGCGCTCAAGATCGTGGAGCGCGAGGCGGGGCCGATGCACGTGAGCGCCGACATCGGCTGCCACACCTTCTCCACGCTGCCGCCGTTCCACATCGGCAACACCGTGCTCGGCTACGGGCTCGGGCTTGCGAGCGCGGCGGCCGTCGGCTCGCACATGGGCGGCAAGCGCACCGTGAGCATCATGGGCGACGGCGGCTTCTGGCACAACGGTCTCACCAGCGGGGTGGCGAGCGCGGTGTTCAACCGCTCGGACGACGTGCTGATCGTGATGAACAACGGCTACACGTCGGCCACGGGCGGGCAGGCCATCCCGTCGAGCGTGCGGGTGGGCGCGGGCGGCGCCGGCAGGAACGGCAGTGGCGGCCCTGCCCGCATGGACGGCTGCGGCGGTAACGGCCGCGCCCACGCGAACGGCAGCAACGGCAACACCAGCGGCAACGGGGCGGCGGCGGCCGGGGCCGGGGCCGGCGGCGCCACGCGCCGGTTCGACGAGGACCGGGGGGCGGGCGGCCAGAGCATCGAGGCGGCCTTGCGCGGCGTGGGGGTGAAGTGGGTGCGGCGGGTGCGGACCTACTCCGTCGCCAAGATGGTGAAGACCCTGCGGGCCGCGCTCGACGGCGAGACGAAGGGGCTCAAGGTCATCGTGGCGGACGGCGAGTGCCAGCTCATGCGCCAGCGCCGCTACCGGCCGTGGTTCGCGCGGCGGCTCGCGGCCGGGCGGCGCGTGGTGCGCACCCGCTTCGGCGTGGACGAGGACGTGTGCACCGGCGACCATTCGTGCATCCGTCTCTCCGGCTGCCCGAGCCTGACCGTGAAGCAGAGCGCGGACCCGCTTCGCAGCGACCCGGTGGCGCACGTCGACAACGACTGCGTGGGGTGCGGGCTGTGCGGCGAGGTCGCGCACGCGGCGGTGCTGTGCCCGTCGTTCTTCCGGGCCGAGATCGTCAACAACCCCTCGCGCTGGGACCGCGTGCTGCACGGCGTGCGAAGCCGGGTGATCGGCGCGCTCGCCCGCGCCTGACCGACGCCGACGCCGACGCCGCAGTCATGGCCGAGACGACGAACCCGAGCGCTCCTTCGCGCGGCGCCACCGGGCCGGACGCCGCCGGGACGCTTCCGGGCCACCCCCCGGCCTCCGGCGGCCTGCACGCGGACGCTCCGGCTCCTCATCCCTCGGCCGCGACCGCAGATGGCGGCGAGGCGGCGACCCGCCGCGACCCGCCCGAGCAAGTCCGCCCGCAGGACTCCGGCTCCGAGCGCACCTGGACGGTGCTCATCGCCGCGCTGGGCGGCCAGGGCGGCGGGGTGCTCTCGAACTGGCTGGTGGACGCGGCTGCCGCGGACGGCCGCCAGGTGCAGGCAACGTCGGTGCCCGGCGTGGCGCAGCGCACCGGCGCCACCACCTACTACCTGGAGATCGGCCCGCACACGGCGGGCGGCGGCAACGGCGCGCACGCCGGCGGCGGGACGGCGCACGGCGGCAACGGCAATTCGCGGGACGGCGCGGCGCTGGCCGAGAGCGGGGCGGCGCACGGCGAGGACCCCGCCGGCCGCGGCAGCGGCGGCGAGCGGCGGGTGATGGCGCTGCTTCCGACGCCGGGCAACGTGGACCTCCTCGTCGCCTCCGAGCTGCTGGAGGCGGGCCGGGCCGCCTGGAACGGCATGATCACGCCGGACCGGACCACCGTCATCGCCTCGACCCACCGGATGTTCGCCATCGCGGAGAAGAGCGCGATGGGCGACGGCCGCTTCGAGGACGACCGCATCCGGAGCGCGGTGCGCGAGCTCTCGCGGCGCCACCTGCTGGCCGACCTCGGCAAGACGGCGCAGGAGGCGGGCACCGTGCTGAGCTCGGTGCTCCTGGGGGCGGTCGCGGGGAGCGGCGCGCTCCCGATCCCGCCCGAGCGTCTGCGCGCGGCCATCGAGCGGGCCGGCATCGCGGTCGAGGCGAACCTGCGGGGCTTCGACGCCGGCCGCGCGCTGTTCGATGCGGCGGACGCGAACGGCGCGGCGGACGCGATGGACGGGGAAGCGGGGAACGGCGCGTCAGCGGGGAGACCCGCCCCGTTCCCCGTCTCCGTCGGCCGGACTGCCGGAAGCGCCCCCTCTTCCGACGCCGCGCCGCCCTCTCTCCCGCCGTCGCTCGCCGCCCGGGTGGACGCGCTCCCCGCCGCAGTGCACGAAGTCGCCCGACTGGGCGTGGAGCGGGCCGTCGACTACCAGGACGAACGCTATGGCGCCCAGTACCTCGACCGCCTCGACCGACTGCTCGCCGCCACCCGGGACGCCGGCGGCAAGAGCAGGACGGGCGGCGGAGCGGACGGCCATCCCGCCGCCGGGACGAGCGCCGAGGCCGGGGAGGGCGGCGGTCTCGACTCCGGAGCGGCGGTGAGCGGTGGCGACGCCCAGCACGCGGCGGTGCGCGAGGCCGCGCGGCAGCTCGCGCTCTGGATGTGCTTCGAGGACATCGTCCGGGTCGCGGACCTGAAGACGCGGCGCTCGCGCATCGAGCGAGTGCGGGCGGAGGTGCGGGCGCAGCCGGGCCAGCCCGTCGTCATCACCGAGTTCCTGAAACCGGGGGTGGACGAGTGGTGCTCGCTGCTGCCATCCGCCCTCGCGCGCCGCATCCTCGCCGCCGCCGACCGGGGCGGCTGGCGGCGCCGGCTCAACGTCGGGCTGCACGTGCGCACCAGCTCCGTCGCGGGGTTCGTGCTGCTGTGGACGCTCGCCCGGCTGAAGGGGCTGCGCCGCCGCATGCACCGCTTCCGCGAGGAGCAGGAGCGGATCGAGCGATGGCTGGCGGCGGTGGCCGAGGCGCTCGGGACGGGGGACCCCGCGTTCGCGCTCGAGGCCGCCCAATGCGCCGGCCTCGTCAAGGGCTACGGCGAGACCCACGAGCGCGGCGTGCGCAACTTCGAGCGCACGATGGCCTGCCTCGGCGCGTGCGCCCGCGCGCCCGACCCGGCGGCGAGCCTGCGCGCCCTGCGCGAAGCGGCCCTCGCCGACCCCGAGGGCACCGCCCTCGACACCGCAGTGCAAACCCTGACCACCCCCACCCCGGCGGCGGACGCACTCCGCGCGCAGCATTCGTGAAGCGTTCACGAAGCGTGACACGATGACCGCACGGGAAACTGGCATGGCCCGGCCCGCAAACCGGTCGATGCTGGTGATCGTTCCGGCGTGGAACGAGGAGGGGTCGATTGCGCGGGTGCTGGAGGGGGTGCGGGCGTGCACGGGGCGCCTGGCCGGGCAGGGGGTTGGCCTGTCGGTGTGCGTCATCGACGACGGGTCTACCGACGGCACCGCCGAAGCCGCGCGCCGCGCCGGCGCCGACCACGTGCTGGCCCACCGCTCGAACCAGGGGGTCGGCGCGGCCGTGCGCAGCGGGCTCGCCTACGCCCGCGACCACGGGTTCGACCTCGTGGTCAAGCTCGACGCCGACGGCCAGCACGACCCGGCCGACATCCCCGAGCTCATCGCCCCCGTCCTGGAAGACCAGGCCGATCTGGTCTTCGGCGACCGTTTCCCCCGCATGACCTACCGCATGCCCCTGATGCGCCGCTGGGGCAACGCTTCCTTCCGCTCCCTGATGCGCTGGCTGACCGGCCTGCAGATCCGCGATTCGCAGCCCGGCATGTTCGCCGCCAACCGCGCCTACCTGGGCGGATTCCTGCTGCCCGGCGATTACAACTACACCCAGCAGGTATTGCTCGACGCCTATCTCAAGGGAATGCGCTTCGCCCAGGTGCCGGTGACCTTCCACGCGCGCGAAAGCGGGGACTCGTTCATCTCGCTCCAATACCCGTTCAGGGTGCTGCCGCAGATCCTGCTGCTGCTGGTCATGGTCAGGCCGCTGAAGGTGTTCCTGCCGCTCGCGGGCCTGTTCCTCGCCGCCGCCCTGGTGTTGTCCGTCGTCGAGCTGGCGCTGTGGATGCTGGGCTCGACGTCGAAACCGGTGGAGCACGTCAACCTGGTGCTTGGGCTGGTGCTCTTCGGCATCAACACCGGCTATTTCGGGCTGTTGGCCGAGCTGCTCGTGCACTATCGCTACCGGCCGTGAAGGCGTTGCCGACGTTGCAGACGACGTTGCGGGCGTTGAAGGCGTTCCGGCGGATGGGCCGGCAGCTGGGCCGCTACGTCCTGACCGGCGCGGCGGGGCTCGGCGTGAGCCTGGCGGTCACGGTGCTGATGCGCGAAGGGGCGGGGCTGTCCGCCGAAGCGGCGTTCGCCGTGGCCCTCGCCGTGGTATTCGCGTTCCAGTTCTTCGCCAACGCGTTCTTCGTGTTCGAATCCGGCGCCGACCGCAATACCCTTCTCCGCTATGCGGGCTCGGCGCTCGTCTTCCGTCTCTCGGACTTCCTGCTGTTCGCCGGCCTCCAGGGGCTGGTGGCGCCCTACTACGTCGCCGCCGCGCTCGCCATCCTCATCACCAACCTGGTGAAGTTCCTGGTCTACCGCCGCTTCGTCTTTACTGGCCGGGGCCGTAATCGGGATGGGCGCGCGGCGGCCCGGGCCGATGGCGACCCCACGCCGCCACCAGCACCGAGATGGCAAGCGCGAGCGGGACGAACATGTACCGGCCGATGAACTGGTGATGAATCCAGGAATGGTTCGGCAGGATCCCCACCCGCACGAACACCAGGGCGGCCGCCACCGCGATCACGACGACCCCGGCGGCCGGCGCCGCGCGCCCCGTCCTCCAGCACCGGTACCCGGCGATCCCGACACCGGCAAGGGCGGCGATCAGGGAAACGGAGAGGAACGTCTGGAAGAAGCCCAGATGCCCCATGAACCCCACCCGCACGTAGCCGGGGTCGAACAACCGGCCGATCGTCTCCATCACCGTCCTCGCTTCGCCGTAGGCCGCTCCCTTCATGCGGCCGGCGAGCTGTTCGAAAAAGTCCGGAACCAGATGCCATCCCAGGATCGCTACCTTGGCGCCCAGGTTCACGAGGTATGAGAGGCCGAAGCCGAGGGCGAACAGCGCCAGGCAGCCCGCGGCCAGGGCCGCCCACCCCCTGAGGCCCGCATCCTCCCTTGCGAAGTAGAGGATCACGAGCGACAGCGGCACCAGCAGGATCTGGTGTCCGTCGAGCAGGTACAGGAATGCGGACACCATTCCCACCGCGAAGAAGTACAGGCGGATGCGGGACGGGGAGGCGCCGGCCGTGAGCAGCCGCACCAGACCGGCGAGGGCCAGTATGGCGAAGACGTACGGAAAACCGTGGGAGAAGGAGCCGCCGTACGATATGCCCGAGGCGAAGATGCCCGCCACGACCACGGGGGCGAGCACGGCGAACAGCCTGCGCGAATGCGCGAACGCAAGGAGCGCGAGCAGGCCCCAGGCGAAATAGGCCGCCGCCTTGGTCGTCTCCATGATCTGCATCAAGCTGAGCTCGGAGGAGATATGCATCCACGCGGCGGTGATCGCCATCGAACCGTGCCAGTAACGGACCTTGAGCGCCGCGGTCGTCCCCTCTTCGCCCTTTGCGGCGCGGCGAAGCCAGCCACAGCGCGTTGTCTTCCCCTTCCCCTTGACTCTCTCATGCCACCGCAACGGAGCCAGCACCTGATCCAGATCCGCGGCGGGGGGGCGCACCACCAGAAGCAGCGACCGGCAATCGCTGAACCGGTCCCGCCCCGCCAGACCCCGCAGCGAGCTGTACCATCCGTAGTCGTTCCTGGTGTGCAGGATCCCCGCATCGAAGGCCTGCTTTACAAAGGCGGCCGATTGCTTCTCCGGCACCAGATGCGCCGCCCAGATGAGGCCGTAGAAGCCGGCCAGGAAGACGACCGCAACGGCCGCGTAACGGCCGGCGCCCGTCAGGGAAAAAACGCCGTTCCGGGCCCAGCGGGTCACGGGCGCGGCGACTCGACCGGTTCCGCAACAGGCGCGAGCGCCCGGAGCAGGCGGAAAGTCATGTACCCGCGTCGGCCGCGCCGCCGCCCGGCGGGGACGCCGCCGCCCCCGCTCCCGTCGCCGCCGCCGTCCCGGCCGCCGCCGCTGCCGCCGGCGGCGTGCGCACGCGCACTCCGAGCTCGCGCAGCTGGCGCTCCGGCACGACCGCCGGCGCCCCGGTCAGGGGGCAGTGCGCGGTCTGGGTCTTGGGGAACGCGATCACCTCCCGGATGGAGTCGGCGCCCGCGAGCAGCATGGCGATGCGGTCGAGACCGAAGGCGATGCCGCCGTGCGGCGGGCAGCCGTAGTGGAGCGAGTCCAGCAGGAAGCCGAACTTCTCGCGCGCCTCCTCCGGCCCGATGCCGAGCACCCGGAACGCCGCCTCCTGCATCTCCGGGCGGTGGATGCGCACCGAGCCGCCCCCGAGCTCGTGGCCGTTGACCACCAGGTCGTAGGCGCGCGACAGGCAGTCCCCCGGTGCGAAGCGCAGCGTCTCGGGGTCGTCCGTCACCGGCGCGGTGAACGGGTGGTGCAGGGCCGACCAGCGCTTCTCGCGCTCGTCCCACTCGAACATCGGGAACTCGACCACCCACAGCACGCGCCAGGCGCCCTCCTCCACCAGCCCCTCGTCGCGCCCGACCCGCACCCGCAGCGCGCCCAGGGAGTCGTTGACCACGCGCGCGGCGTCCGCCCCGAAGAACAGGAGGTCGCCGTCCCCGGCGCCGGTGCGCTCGACGATGCCGGCGAGCGCGGCGTCGTCCAGGAACTTGACAATGGGCGACTGCAGGCCCTCGCGCCCGGCGCGCGCGTCGTTGACCTTGATCCACGCGAGCCCCTTCGCGCCGTGCTCGGCGACGAAGGCGGTGTAGGCGTCGATGCGCGAGCGCGCGATGGCGCCGCCGCCCGGCACCCGCAGCGCCGCCACCCGCCCGCGCGGGTCGCGCGCCGGCCCCGAGAACACCTTGAACTCGCACTCGCGCACCAGGTCCCCCACCTCCACCAGCTCGAGCCCGATGCGCAGGTCCGGCCGGTCCGTGCCGTAACGCTCCATGGCCTCGCGCCACGTGAGCCGCGGGAACGGGTCGGGCAGGGAGGCGCCGGCCACGCGCGCGAAGAGGTCGCGCACCATGCCCTCGACGAGGGCGAGGAAGCGGTCCGGGTCGAGGAAGGAGGCCTCGATGTCGATCTGGGTGAACTCCGGCTGCCGGTCGGCGCGCAGGTCCTCGTCCCGGAAGCAGCGCACGATCTGGTAGTAGCGCTCGATCCCCGACATCATCAGCATCTGCTTGAAGAGCTGCGGCGACTGGGGGAGCGCGAAGAAGCGCCCCGGGTGCGTGCGGCTCGGCACCAGGTAGTCGCGCGCGCCCTCCGGGGTGGCGCGGGTGAGCATCGGGGTCTCGACGTCGAGGAAGCCGAGGCCGTCGAGACAGGCGCGCACGGTGCGGGTGATTTCGCTCCGCAGCCGCAGGTTCTCGTACATGCGCGGGCGCCGCAGGTCCACGTAGCGGTAGCGCAGGCGCGCCTCGTCGCCCACCGTCTCGTCGTCGAGCTGGAAGGGCGGGGTGCGCGCCTCGTTCAGCACCTCGATGGCGCCGGCCAGCACCTCCACCCGGCCGGTGGGGAGCTCGGGGTTCTCGGTCCCCTCCGGGCGGCGGCGCACCCGGCCCTCGACCCGCAGCACGTACTCGCCGCGCGCGCGGTCGGCGGCGGCGAACGCCTCCGGGGTGTCGGGGTCGGCCACGACCTGCAGCAGCCCGGAACGGTCTCGGAGGTCGATGAAGATGACGCCGCCGTGGTCGCGCCGGCGCTGCACCCAGCCGCACACCGCGACCGCTTCGCCGACGAGCGGCTCGCCGACTTCCCCGCAGAAGTGAGTTCGCACCCGGGTCCTCCCCTCTCCCCGTCTTCCGGACTACGTCCCCGCACCGCGCGCGGCGCCGCGCGCGCGAGGGGTCCGGGGGCATATTCTAGGCCGATGCCTCGCGGAAGCGGTCGAGGACGTTGCGCACCATGGTCGCGATCGGGTTGTCGAAGCCCGCGTGCGGGAGGCTGCCGCAGAACGTGATGGAGCCGACCGAGAACACCGCGCCCCCGTTCGCGGTCTCGAAGTAGGCGATCTCGGAGCGGATGAGGTCGCGCGGCTCCTCGCCGGGCCAGGTGCCGAGGTGGGTGAGGACCTCCTCGGGCACCAGCACGAAGTGGTCCTGGTGGCCCTCGGAGCGCGCCAGCAGCAGGGTGTGCGGGGGCGAGCCGAGGCGCCGGTCGACGCGGTCCAGCTCGAAGCCGGCCGCGCCGCCGCCCGAGAAGCCGAAGTCGCCCAGCACCTCGCCCTCCACCCCCTCGAAGATCCACGACGCGCGCGGGTCGTCGGCGTCCGGCATGCGCCGGTAGTACGAGCCCTCGAACTGCCCCTGGCCGCTGAAGCCGACCCCGGCGAGCTTCTGCGGCGGGCGGTCGTTGCGCCGCCACATGCCGCCGTAGCGCCCGTCGAAGCAGTTGTAGTACTCGCCCGGCTCCGCCGCCCACGCCCGGATGCCGCCCTCGCCGCGGCGGATCTCGATGACCCCGGGCAGCTCCGGGTTGCGCGCCACGCGCCAGTAGAAGCCGTTGCCGCCGAGGTACATGAGCCGCCCGCCGCGCCGGTGCGCGTACTCCTCGATGGCGTCGAGGGTGCGCTCGGTGTGGTACTCGGGATGCGCGGAGGTGAGCAGCACCTTGTAGGGGGCGATGAGGTCCACCCCCTCCTCGTCGAGGTCGTCGTCCGTCACCACGTCGAACGCCACCCCCTCGTGCTCCAGCCAGGCCAGCAGGTGGGTGTCGGCCGGGAAGTGGCGGAGCCCCGAGCCCTTCGGGTCGTGGTAGGAGAGGTAGCCCGAGCGCATGTTCATCAGGGGGCGAAGGCGCGAGGAGTAGCAGATGCCGCTGCCGTCGGTGTGGAAGTTGTAGGTCGAGAGCGCGTACTCGCGGTGGTCGTAGGGGGTCCAGGGGCGGGCGTGCTCCCATTCGCGGACGCGCGCGCGGTACTCGGGGGCGGCGGCGTTGTCGCGGGCGTAGTTGCCGTAGACGACGTGGGTGAAGGTGGAGGCGAGGAAGCACACGTCGGCGGTGGCGCGGCCGCGGGGCGGGCGCACGTAGAACGGGATCATGTCCTCGACGGCGCCGCCGTTGCCGCCGCCGTTGCTTCCGCCGCCGCCCCCGCCGCTGCCGTTGCCGTCGCTCCCGCCGTCCTCGCAGCGCAGGCGCACCGCGTAGACGCCGCTTCGCAGGTCCTCGGGCACGGTGAAGGCGAAGTCGGTCTCCCAGCCGCAGTCGTAGAGGTCGTCGTCGTGGAAGTGGATGGCGGCGTACTGCTCCGGGGCGTGCCGCCAGCACATCTCCTCCCCGGTCCAGCGCCACCCCTTCATGGCGCGCGCGGGCAGGTTGACGAGCACCCCGTGGAGGCCCCGCGGCCCCGCGTCCACCACCTTGGTCCCGCTCATCTCGCGCGCGAAGTCCAGCATCGCGACGGTGTCGGGCGGGCAGGCCGCCGGGTCCGCGGCGGCGGCGGCGAGCACGGCGCGCTCGTCCAGCGCGCGGGCGACCACGAGCGGGCGCTCGACCTTGCCGTTGAAGTGGCCGCCCACCGGGTCGCCGCCGAGCGCGGCCACGAGCAGGGGCGCCGGAGTGTCGAGCGCGGGCGCGGGGGAGGCGGGCGAACCGGGCGCGGACGCAGGCGCGGAGGCCGCGGGCCGGCCGAGCGCGGCGGTGGCGCTGCCCGTGTCGTCCGGGGGGAACGAGGGCGCGACCGGGGACTGGCCGACGGTGAGCGTCCCCCGCTCCGCGTCGAGGCTCGCCCATACGTGGTACCAGGTGCGCGCGCGCAGCGCCTTGCCGACCGACACGCGCGCGCCGCCGACGAGCGCGGTCATGCCGTGCTCGCCGTCGAGCACGAGCGCGACGCCGCGCCCGCCGTCCGCCGGGTCCCACTTCGCCAGCACCCCCTGCCCGCCCTTCGCGGGGGTGGTGGGCCAGACGGTCGCGGCGAGGGTGGCCCCGGAGGGGCCGCAGAGGGAGGCCGGCGCCCCCTCGACGCGCGCGTACGAGCCGAGGTGCACGGGCTGGACGCGCGACGGGTACTCGCCCTCGAACGGCGACGGCAACGGCACTTCGACGATGCCCGGACCGTCCGGGTTCGGGTCGCCGCACACCACCCGCACGAGGCGCGCGCGGTAGGGCGCGCTCGACACGCTGCTCACCTTGAACGCGATGGTGTCGCCGGGGGCGGCGGTGATGCGGTCGGCGTAGCCGGTGAGCGGCAGCATCGAGCGGGTCTCCTCGTCAGCAGGCGGGGCGGCCGCGGGGCGGCGGGGTGCGGCCATTATGCGCCACCCGCCCGTGAGGACGGGGGGAAGCGGGCCGACGGCGCGGCGGCTGCCCGGACCCGTCCCCGGCGCCGGCGGAGTCCGTGCGCCGCTCCGCGCGGGCGAGGCGCGCGCGCGGATCCTGGCGGTAGAAGCCGCGGAGCTGGCCGTAGACGGCGGGGTACGCGGCGGCGAGCGCGTGCGGCAGCTCGAAGAACCACTCGCTCGCAACGGCGAAGAACTCGCCCGGGTCCTCGGCCGCGTAGTCGTCGATGGGCGGCTCCTCGTCCGCGGCCAGGCGGCGGTTCAGGTCGTCGAAGGCGGCGCTCAAGTCCCGGTACCACGCGCGCGGGTCCATGCCCCGGTGCAGCGGCGGGCGGCCGTTGGCGCCGCCGTCGAGCATGTCGAGCTTGTGCGCCATCTCGTGGACGACGACGTTGAAGCCGTCGCCGCCGCCGCCGCGGCCCGACGCCTCCACGTCCTCCCAGGAGAGGACGACCGGGCCGCGGAACCAGGACTCGCCCACGCGCGCCTCCTCCCACTCGTGCTCGACCCCGGCCTCGTCCACCTCGCGGTCGCGCGCGAGGAAGCCCGCGGGATAGACCACGATGCTGCTCCACGGCGCGTAGGCGTCGAGGCCGAGCTCCAGCACCGGCAGGCAGGCGAGGGCGGCGAGCCGGGCGACCTCGGCCGGTTCGAGGCCCCGGCGCCCGCCGGCGCCGCCCGCCGCCGCATCGGCCATCTCGATGGACTTCTTCGCGGCGAAGCGTGCGGCCAGCGCCCGCAGGCGCGCCCGCTCGCCGTCGTCGAGCGGAGCGAGGACGGGAAGGGCGTCGAGCGCCGCCGCCCAGTCCGGATCGGCGATCGCCGCCCGGCGGCGCGGCCACATGACCCAACTCCCCCCTTCACCGTT
>CAZSPS010000156.1:0-4595 GCA_964608875.1 uncultured Ectothiorhodospiraceae bacterium | reverse complement strand
CGCCTTCCGCCACCTGGCCCGCGTCCGCAGCGATGGTGACTTCCGGCAGGTCGTCGTCTTCGACCGTGACCTCCAGCGTGGCGGGGTCGCCCAGCCGGAAGCTCTCGGGCTCTGCGGTGATGGCGGCGGTGAAGGCGGCGTCCGGCTCGTCCACGGCGTCGTCCGTCGGCGACAGCGACCAGAACGCCGTATCGAGGCCGGGCTCGAAGTAGAACTGGATGCCCTGCGCCCCGTGGAGCGGAGAGTCGGCGACCCCCGTGCCGTCGGGGTCGGCCAGCACGACGTAGGCCTCCAGCTCCCCCGTCAGGTCGCCCGTGCGCTGCAGGGTGAGCCGGAAGAAGTCGCCCTCGGGGACCGTCGTGACCGTGGGGCCGGCCCCGGCCACGGTGACGCCGGCGATGCGCACCACCGGCAGGTCGTCGTCCTCGATCACGACCCAGGCCCGGGGGGCGGCGCCGAGGACGTAGAGATCGTCGGGCCCCGGGGCGTCCGGGGTGACGAAGACGAACCTGTCGGCCTCGTCCAGATCGTTGCTCTCCGCGGTCGGGAGGGTCAGGGTGATGATCGTATCGTCGGCTTCGAATTCGACGGAGGACGGCGCCATGGCCGAGTCCGCCAGCACCCCGCTCGGGTCGTCCACCGTGATGCCGAGGGTCAGCGGGTTCGAGAGGTCGCCGCCCGTGCGCGTCACGTTGAACACCGCGGGCGCGCCTTCCATGACGATGGCGCCGCCCGGGGCCGGGGCCACCAACACCAGCGGCAGGTCGTCGTCGACGACCGCGAGCGAAGCCGCGGCGCCGAACTCGGCGCCGGCGCCGGCCGTGCGCCAGGCGGCGCCGGCCGGCGGCGGGGTCAGGGTGACGGTCAGGGTGGAGGGGGGCGTGGCGGCATCGTCGTCGGCCGTCGCGAAGGTGAGGGTGGCCGTGTCGGCGCCGGCGGCGAAGGTGGCGGTGACGGGCGGGGTGGGCGCGGCCGCCAGCACCGAGTCGGGGTCGGCCACCGTGACCTGCGCCTCGAGCGCTTGGTCCAGGACGCCTTCGCGCGTGAGGGTGAATACGGCGTCCGTGCCTTCCGCGACGTTGTCGCCGCCCGCGGCCGGCGCCACCCTGACCACGGGCAGGTCGTTGTCCTGCACCGTGACCGTGGCCTCGGGCGGGCTGCCGGGGTTGTAGACGTCGGCGTCGGGGTTGCGCAGCACGGTCAGCGTCAAGGCGGCGTCGGGCGCGTTCGCGTCGTCGTCCGCCGTGGCGACCGTGACGGTGGCCGTGGCGGCGCCGGCGGCGAAGGTGGCGGTGGAAGGCGGCGGCGCGGCGGGCGGGGCGGCGGGCAGCGCCGAATCGGGGTCGTCCACCCGGAACCGGACCGTGAGCGCCCGCGCGACGCCGCCCGTGCGCGTGAGCGTGAACACGGCGTCCGCGCCTTCGGCGACGCGCGCGCCGCCGGCGGCCGGCGCCGCCGTCACCAGCGGCAGGTCGTTGTCGCGGATGACGAAGCCGGCCCGGCCCTCCGTCTCGGACACGAGGTAGGTCAACGCCTCCACGATCACGGCTTCGGCGGGGTCGTGGGTGCGGTCGTCGTCCTCACCGACCGGCAGCAGGGTGTCCGCCGTGCTCGAACCCACCGCGAAGCGCGCGGACCGGAGGGAGGACTGAACGCCCCCCTCGCGCACCATCCGGTAGAACACGTCCAGGGGAACGCCCAGGTCTTCCCCGGAGCGCGTGAAGGTGAGCGCGGCGTTGCCGCCCTCGGCGACCTCTGGCGTGGTCACCGCCACCGACATGACCGGCAGGTCGTTGTTGACGATGGTGCCGGTGGCCTCGAACGCGCCGTCCGCGCCGAGGGCCGCGGCGCCGGCGGGCAGCAGGTTCGAGAACGTCGCCACCACCGTCTCGGACGGCTCGGACAACCCGTCGATCAGGGTCGGCAGGCGGAGCGCCCCGGCCGTATCGCCCGCCGGGATGGTCAGCGTGCCGCTCGCGGCGCCCGTGTAGTCGTCGCCGCTCGTGGCGGTGCCGCCGAGCGTGTAGTCGATGGTGATGTCGCGGCTGCTCGCCGCGTTCAGGCGCACCGGGAAGACGAGGTCCTGGCCCTCTTCCGCCGAAGACGCGGCGGGGATCGAAGCGGTGCGATCATTGTCGTAGACGGTGTATTCGACCGAGCCCGCCGTGAGGGACACCCGGTAGAGGCCGGTCGGGTGCGGAAAGACGCTGACGGTGTAGGTTTCATCATCCGCATCGGCGTCTTCGCCGTGCTGGAAGCGGACCTGCTGCGCAGTGAAGGCCGGCAGGAAAAACCGTGTTCCGGACTCGACCTGCGCGAGCTTCCCTCCAGACCTGCGATAGCCGAAAATCAGGCTGTCGCTCAGATCTTGCGCGACCCGCGTGAAGGTCAGCACGGCCTCGCCGCCCTCCGCCACCCCGGCGTTCTGCACGGAGACCGACAGGGCCGCCCTCGCATCGTTGCGGATCGTGCCCGTCGCCTGCGCCGCCGATTCGGGCAAGAGCACCTGCTGCGAAGACGTGGTGGAGAGGTTGGAGAGCGTGACCCGCACCGTCTCGTTCCCCTCCGCGGCCGTGTCGGGCAGCGTGGGGATGCGGAGCTCGTGCTCCACCTGGTTCGGCGCGAAGGTCAGCGTGCCGCTCGTGGGGCCGGTATAGTCGGCGCCGGCCGCGGCGGTCCCGGAAAGCGTCCAGTCCACCGTGAGCGGCGCATCCACCGGGTCGTTCAGCCGCAGGGGGAAGACGAGGGCCCCGCCCTCGTCGACCGCCGGCGCATCCGCGACCGAGGCGTAGTTCCGGGTGATGCCCCTCATCCTGAACTGCATGAGGGTGCATTCGCTCCCCGAGGCCTGCCAGGAGCCGCTCTGGCGCTCCCTGAACCGGAAACGGTCGGTGCTCCAGCCCGGAGCCGTATTGACGTGGCCGTTGCCGGCGTTCGAACACGAAACGTAGAACTGGACCCTGCGGCCCCCCGAACGGTGGAACGAGACCCAGTAGCGGGTGTTCGGCTGGAGCACGGCGTCCGATTGCAGGACGGTGCTGTGGTAGTAGTACTGCCCGAAGCTGCGCCGGCGCTCGGTACCCTTCATGTACAGGATGTCGCCGGGGGTGCCGTTATCGTCCTCCCTGATGGTGATCTCGCCGTTTTCGACGCCATCGCTCTGGTGGTAGAAGAGCACCAGCTCGATCAGATCGATGACGTAGCCCGCCGGCGACGGCCCCGTCGTAAAACGCTGGGCGCGGTCGCCGCCGTCGGCAACGTTCCAGGCGCGGTCCGACTGCGGTCTCTCGTTGACGTTGTAGAGGAGCCACCCGCTCTCCTGCGCCTGGGCCGCCGTGGACAACGGCCCGGCGGCGGCGAGGACGAGGGCGAGCGCGGCCAGTGCACCGTGCGTGGCGCGCGCGGCCGGCGCGACGGCCCGGACGAGCGCCCCGGCCCGGCCGGACGAACGGCGGCGTGCAGTGACGGCGGCGGGAGCCGCCTCGGCCCGGGAGCGCGGCGGCAAGCGCAGCGGCCCGGAAAAGCGCGACGGCACGGCGCAGGGGGACACGGCGGCGCGGGGGGAACGGCCGGACGACGGGAGCGGAGCCACCCGTCCGGCGGCATTCATCTCACCCCCCCCCCCCCCGCATAGGCGGGCGCACCGTCTGCAAAATCAAGGCATTTGCAGCCGCTCTGCCCGCTACGGATGGATCGAGTGGGGGGTGCACTTGACGCCTCTCTCCGGGGGCTGCGGAGTGTACCCCGGAGCCGGACTCGGGGCAACCGCACCCCGCCTCGTATCGACGCGCCCCGCCCCCGCACCGCGGCCCGCGAGGGCGGCGCGGACGCCGGGCGGGGAGCGGCCTCAGGCGGCGCCGTTCGGGCGCACGCGGGCGAGCAACTCCGCGCCGTCGGCGCACTCGATGATCAGCTCCCCAACCGCTTCGAGGTCCTCGGGGTCCGACATCGGCTCCAGGCGGCGGGCCAGCTCCTCGGCCACCGCAGCCCCGAACTTGAGCCGCGCCTGCTTGCACAGCAGCGCCCGCCCCCGCGCGATGCCTCTAGCCTCGCCCTGCGCGAGCCACCCCTGCTCCCACTCCCTCACCCTCAGGTGCAGCGTCGTCATTGGCTTCCCCTCCTCCTCGAACGGTTCGAACCCGATGCGCTCGATCTGCTCGGCGCTGGCCTGCGGGAACAGCCGCGGCATCGTGACCGACAGCCACGCCGTCACCGAGGCCTTGAACTCCCGCCGAACCTCCTCGTCGGTGATGACCTCCGGCAGCCAGGACGCCAACGCCCGCATCCGCGCCGTCGCATCTTCCGGCGAGGACGAGCACTCGACCCCGAGCACCGCCAGCACCGGATTGCGCATGGTCGAATCGTCCACCTCTACCCGCCGCGAGTCAAGCAGCCGGTAGGCGCGGGACCCCGCCAACACCGGCTCGCCATCGGCCGAAACCGGCACGGCGTCGGCGGCGCCGCTCGCCGACCACCGCGTCGTCCCGGAGTACAACACCACGGCCAGCGTGCACAGCTCCCCGTCGGAGTCGAGCTGGCCCTGGCGCCGGAGGTGCTCGCGCAGCAGGCCGGTGTAGTTGAGCACGCGCGACGCC
>CAZSPS010000155.1:0-2126 GCA_964608875.1 uncultured Ectothiorhodospiraceae bacterium | reverse complement strand
CGCCGGCCCCGGACTCGCGCCCGCCGGATCCGGACTCGGACCCGCCGCCGCCCGCCTCGTCGAGGGCGATGCGCCGGAGCTCCGAGACCGGGTACGGCGATGCGAGCAGCCGGGACGAGGGGTGCAGCTCCAGCACCACGTCGGCCATGCGCTCCGCCGGCACGCGGGCCAGCTCGTCCGACGCCAGGGGCGGCGCTTCGGCCGCGACGTAGGCCCGGTGCCAGGCGAGCTCCAGCCGCGCCACGTCCGCGAGCCACGGATAGCGGGCGGCGGCGGCCTCGCGGCGGCGCGCCAGGAACTCCGGCAGCTCGAAGCCGTACTCGACCAGCCGGCCGTGCGCGGGCGGGTGCGCGCGCACGTACTCGCGCACGAGCCCGGCGAAGAAGTCCGCGCCCGCGAGCCGCACGAGGGCGGGGTAGAGGCCCTCCAGGGAGCGCAGCAGGGCGCTCGCGACGTTGTTGCGGTAGACGTCGAGCCGGGCGCGCGCGGCGAGGCCGCCGCCCTCCGCCGCCGGCGCCAGCGCCGCCGCGATCGCGTCGTCGCCCTCGCCCAGCAGCGCCGCCCGGAAGGCGGCCTGCAGCTCAGCCAGCGCCGGCAACGGCGGGCACGCCGAGCGCCTCGCGCGCCACCCGGTCGGCGTAGTGCGCTTCGGCCAGCAACTCCTCGAACGGCGGCAGGTTGGCGTCGCGCTCGACCAGCGTCGGCACGCCCGCCCCGCGGCGCGCAATCACCTCCCGGTAGAGCGCCCACACCTCCCCGATCACAGGCGAGCCGTGGTCGTCCACCAGGATGCGCAGCCCCCCCTCGGCCTCGTCCACCGCATGGCCCGCCACGTGCACCTCCTCCACCGCCTCCAGCGCGAACGCATCCAGCCAGGCCAGCGGGTCGAACGCATGGTTGCGCGCGCACACGAAGAGGTTGTTGACGTCGAGCAGCAGCCCGCAGCCGGTACGGCGCGCGAGCTCGCCCAGGAACTCCGGCTCCGTCAACTCCTCCCCGGCGAAGCGCAGGTAGGTGGACGGGTTCTCGACGAGCAGGCGCCGCTGCAGGAAGTCCTGGGCGCGCGCCACGTTGTCCGCCGTCGCGGCGAGCGCCTCGCGCGTCATCGGCACCGGCAGCAGGTCGGCGAGGAAGAGGCCGCCGCTGCGGCTCCAGGAGAGGTGCTCGGAGACCGCGAACGGCTGGAAGCGGTCGGCCAGCGCCTTCAAGCGGCGCAGGTGGTCGCGGGGCGGCGGATCGCACGAACCGAGCGACATGCCGACCCCGTGCAGGGAGAGTGGATAGTCGCGGCGCACCGCTTCGAGGTACCGGAGCGGCGGGCCGCCGTCCAGCATGTAGTTCTCGGGATGGACCTCGAACCAGCCGACGGCCGGCCGGGTGTCGAGCACGGTGCGGTAGTGCTCGGCCTTGAGCCCCACCCCCGTGCGGTCCGGGAGCGGGGGAGGCGGCGAGGAAGAAGGCGAACCGGCCGGCCCGCGATGCGGTCGCTCTGCGGGCACGGCCGGCGCTTTCCCCGTGCGCGGCGGCGGCGGGCGAGCGGGAACCCGCCCCCCGCCCCGGCTCGCCTACATCGCCTTGAGGCTGCCCCCGGCGAGCTTCTCGCACAGCCCCGCCGGGACGTAGATCCAGGCGTTGCCCTGCGCGTCCACGGTCGAGGTCCCCTGGCACGTGGTGCCCGGCCCGGCCGCGCAGTCGTTCTGGCCCGCCTTGGCGATGCCGTAGCACCGCTCCTTGTCGCCGCCTGCGGACGCGGCGCCGAGGGGCGCCGCCGCCAGGGCCGCGGTCAAGGCGCCGGCAACGGCGATCTTCGTCAGTTTCGAGGTCTGGTCGGCCATGTTCATGCGCTCCTGGTTGCTGGACCCGAACGGTCCGTTGGGTTGAGCGCGGGCATTATGACCCGCGCCCGCGCCGCGTCAAGAGGCCGGCCGCCGGCGGGGCTACGACGGGCCGTACCACGCGAGCATATATACCCCCCCTTCGTCGTACCTGGTATTCATCCGGCTTTCCACGCCGCCGACGAAGGTCTTGGATTGTCCTTGGGACATCATCCCGTCGAGATTCATTGAGGTCCACCCAGGCTCAATGACGGACCCGTCGGTGCCCAGCCCGTTGAGGGGCGCGAGGCG
>CAZSPS010000154.1:0-4976 GCA_964608875.1 uncultured Ectothiorhodospiraceae bacterium | reverse complement strand
AGCAGGTAGAGGAGCCGCGTTGCCGGCGGCGCGGTGAGGGGCCGCCCGGAATGGCCCCGGCTCACGCGCGTCATCATCGCCAGCGTCATTACCCCGACCGCGCCGGCCGTCCAGACGTGGAGCGCGGCCGAGGGCGGCACGGCCAGCGGCCACAGGATGGCGCTGCCGACGGCGAGGAACCCCGCCGGCACGAAGGCGTAGCCGACGTGCAGGATCAGCACGAGCGGCTCGCCGAAGGTCCGCAGCCCCGCCCAGCGCGCCAGCCGCCCGGCCTGCGCGGCGCCGGCCGTGAGCAGCGCGAGCCCCGTGACGAGCCCGTTCGGGACGGCCGTCCAGAGCGCGAGGCCGATGACGGCAACCCCGAGAGTGGCGCGGTCGAACCCATCCGAGGGAGCCGGCAGCCGCCGCCGGCTTCCCCGCTGCACGAGCCAGTTGCGGGTGAAGCTCGGGACGACGCGCCCGCCGATCAGCATGATGAGGGCGATCAGCACCGCGACCGCCGCGCGCGTGGAGTAGAACGGGTAGCCGGCGAAGAAGAGCTCGGCGTGGAAGCAGGCGTTGACCGCCGCCAGGGCGAGCAGGATCGCCGCGACCTTGTAGTTGCGGCGGTTCCGCCCGGCGACGATCTCGCGCGCGACGACGAGCGCGAGGGCGGGGAGGAAGAGGCCGTCGACGACGGCCGCCGCGACCAACCCGAAGGCGTCCGTGCACGCGAGCGCGGCCCGCCCGGCGGCCCACAGGACGAAGAGCGCGAGCAAGACGGCGCCCCGGACCGGCGGGCGGCCCGTCCAGTTCGGGACCGCCGTCAGCACGAACCCCGCCACGACCGCCGCGCCGTAGCCGAAGAGAAGCTCGTGGGCGTGCCACGCGACGGCGCCGTACCCGGCGGCGAACTCGACGCGGCCCAGCACGAGGGCGGCCCAGAGCGGCATGGCGGCCGCCGTCCAGAGCGCGCCGCCGAGGAAGAACGGGCGGAAGCCGAGGCTGAAGAACGCCATGGGGAGCCGGCTTGGCACTAGCCGAGCAGTACGTCCTTGGCGCGGTTGATCTGCGCCGCCAGGTAGCTGGACCCGCCGCGGTCGGGGTGCAGCTTCTGGATGAGGCGCCGGTGGGCGCTCACGATCGCTTCCGGGGTGGCGTCCGGTTCGAGGCCCAGGATCTTGAGCGCCTGGTCCCTGGTGAGGGGGGTATCCGCTGCCGCGCCGCCCGCACCCGCCTGTCCATCGTGCTCCCGCCACCCGCCGTGCATGCGGTCCAGGTACGCCTCGAGCAGGCGGGCGGACTCGCGGTCGGCGCCGCGCAGCTCGCCGAGCAGGGAGAGGAGCTCCGCGCGGCCCAGCGACTCGACGGCGCGGCCCGCGAAGGCGCCGCGCAGCACCTCCCCCGCCATCGTCCCGGTGTCGTGGTCGACCGTCATGCGCAGCCACCCGGTCTCGACCCTCGAGGTGGAGCCCGGCGTCGGCCCGCGCGCGGCCCTCGCCCGGTTCGCAGCCCCCAGCAGCCGCAGCAGCAGCGGAGCGAGGGTGAAGAGGAGGAAGGACCAGTGGAAGCGGACGCTCAGGTACACGAGCCCCGCGGTGACGACGCCGATCGCGGCCATCCGCACCACGGGGTGCAGGAGCACTTGCGGGCGCCGGCGCAGCAGGCTGATCGTGAGCAGCCCCGCCGCCAGCAGCACCAGGATCAGGATCGGATGCATCGCCGCTCCATCCTATGCGAGTGCCGTTACAGGGCGTCCGCGTTCGTGCCCACGCCCGTCCGCCCGCTTGCCCGTGCGGCGGCCGGCTCCGTCCCGCGTCCTCCCGTTCCGGGCCGGCCGGCCGGGGTCCCGCCGCGGTCAGTCCTTGCGCGCGACCTGGTGGGTCAGCTGCCGGACGACCCCGCCCGTGCGCTCGCCGTAGTGCTCGAGCGCGCGCCGCCCGCCCGCCGCGTAGACCGCCACCGCGCTCAACAGCTCGCGCAGCTCGCTCGCGCTGCCCACGTCGAACCGGCAGCAGGCCCCGCCCGAGAGGCGGGCGACCTCGCGGAAGGCGCGCGCCGCCACCGGGTCGTCCCCCTCGTGGAACGCGAACACGGGCACCCCGGCGAGGCCGAGCCGGGCGGCGCCGTCGCACAGCTCGTCGATGCTCTCCTCCATGCAGTCGCCCACGAACACCAGCGCGCTCACCGGCCCGCGCTTCGCCTCGCGCAGGGCGTGCTCCAGCACCCGGCGGATCTGGGTGAGGCCGCCCGCGCAACGCACCGCCGACATCGCCCGCACCACGTCGCCGGCGTTGTCGTACCAGCGCGACGCGCGGCACTCCCGGTAGCCGCGGTAGTAGCAGAGCTGGAGCTTGAGGCCGCCGAGGGCCGCCGTCTCCTCGAACATGCGGCCCTGCAGCCCGCACGCCCGGTCCCAGGTGGGCTCGCGGCTGGCGGTGGCGTCCATCGCGAAGATGAGCCGTCCGGCGCCTGCCCCGCCTCCCGCCCCCGCCTTGCCCGGCGCCGGCGCCGGGGTGGCGGCGACCTTGCGCAGGAACGCGTCGACCTCCCCTCGGCCGCCGTCCTTCGCCGGCAGAGAATCCCGCGCCATCACCACACCGCCGTTGCCCTGCCGCCGTCCGCCGTTGCCCCTGCCGCCGTCCGCCGCGGTCTCTGCCGGCGCCGCCGCCGCCGCCCCTACCGGTTGGCCCGGTTCTCCACCAGGTGGTCCACCACCGCCGGCTCCGCGAGGGTCGTGGTGTCCCCGAGGTCGTCGAGCTCGTTGGCCGCCACCTTGCGCAGGATGCGGCGCATGATCTTGCCCGAGCGGGTCTTCGGCAGGCCGGGCGCCCACTGGATCACGTCCGGCGCGGCGATGGGCCCGATCTCGCTCCGCACGTGGCGCACCAGCTCCCGGCGCAGCTCCTCCTCGCCCTCCACCCCCTTCATCAGCGTCACGTAGGCGTAGATCCCCTGTCCCTTGACGGGGTGCGGATAGCCGACCACCGCCGCCTCCGCCACCGTCTCGTGCAGGACCAGCGCGCTCTCGACCTCCGCCGTCCCGAGGCGGTGGCCGGAGACGTTGATCACGTCGTCCACCCGCCCCGTGATCCAGTAGTAGCCGTCCTCGTCGCGCCGCGCGCCGTCGCCGGTGAAGTACAGGCCGGGGAAGCGCGCGAAGTAGGTGTCGAAGAAGCGCTGGTGGTCCCCGTACACGGTGCGCATCTGGCCCGGCCAGGAGCGGGCCATGCACAGGTTCCCGGCCGCCGCCCCCTCGAGGCGCCGCCCCTCGTCGTCCACGAGGCACGGCTCCACCCCGAAGAAGGGCAGGGTGGCCGAGCCCGGCTTGAGCGCGGTCGCCCCGGGCAGCGGGGTGATGAGGATGCCGCCGGTCTCGGTCTGCCACCACGTGTCCACGATGGGGCAGCGGCGCTCGCCGACGACCCGGTGGTACCACTCCCAGGCCTCGGGGTTGATGGGCTCGCCGACCGTCCCGAGCAGCCGCAGGCTCTTGCGCGAGGAGCGCAGCACCGGCTCGTCGCCCTGTTGCATCAGGGCCCGCAGGGCGGTCGGGGCGGTATAGAAGATGTTGACGGCGTGCTTGTCCACGACCTGCCACAGCCGGCCCGCGTCGGGGTACGTTGGCACCCCCTCGAACATGAGCGTGGTGGCCCCGTTCGCGAGCGGGCCGTAGAGGATGTAGGAGTGGCCGGTCACCCACCCCACGTCCGCCGTGCACCAGTACACGTCCCCGTCGTGGTAGTCGAAGACGTGGTGGTGGGTCATCGCGGTGTGCAGGAGGTAGCCGCCGCAGGTGTGCAGCACCCCCTTCGGCTTGCCGGTGGAGCCGGAGGTGTAGAGGATGAAGAGCGGGTCTTCGGCGTCCATCTCGACGGGCGGGCACTCGGCCGGCGCCGCCTCGACGAGCTCGTGGTACCAGTGGTCGCGGCCCTCGCGCCACGGCACTTCCGCCCCCGAGCGCCGCACCACCACCACGTGCTCGATGCACGGCGCGCCGTCGCAGGCCGCGTCGCCGTTGGCCTTGAGGGGGATGCTCGCGCCGCCGCGGATGCCCTCGTCCGCCGTGATGAGCGCCTTGCACGACGAATCGTTGATGCGCTCGCGCAGCGACTCGGCGGAGAAGCCGCCGAACACCACGGAGTGGATGGCCCCGATGCGGGCGCAGGCGAGCATCGCCACCGCGGCCTCCGGCACCATCGGCATGTAGATGCACACCCGGTCGCCCTTGGCGACGCCGAGCGCGGCGAGGGCGTTCGCGAACCGGCACACCTCCTCGTGCAGCTCGCGGTAGGTGATCCGGCGGTCCTCGCCCGGGTCGTCCCCCTCCCAGATGATGGCGGCCTGGTCGGCGCGCGCGTCGAGGTGGCGGTCCAGGCAGTTGTAGGCGACGTTGAGCTTCGCGCCCTCGAACCACCGGATGTGCGCGCGGTGGTAGTCCACCTCGCACACCGAGTCCCACTTGCGCGTCCAGGTGACGAAGCGCTCGGCCTGCTCCGCCCAGAAGCCCTCGGGGTCGTCGAGCGAGCGCGCGTACCCCTGTTCGTAGCCGGCGGCGTCGACGTGGGCGCGCGCCGCAGCTTGCGCGGGTACGGGATAGGTTCTCTCGTCCGTCATCGGATGCGGTCTCCTGTCGGCCGGATCGGTCGGATTATACTGGCGCGCCTGCGCACGGCCCTCCCGCCGGACCGCGTCCGGCGGTGCGCCTCGCCGTCCGCATCCTCTCAGGCGGTAAAGGCCGGCCATGCAGGCTGAGTTCTTCGAGCATGAGGGCGTGCGCCTCGCGCTGCGCTTCCTTCCGGGGGCGGCGCCCACCGTCGTGTACCTGCCGGGCTTTCGCTCCGACATGGAGGGGTGCAAGGCGCGCCGCGTCGAGGCGGTGTGCCGCGCCGCGGGCCTGGCGTGCCTTCGCTTCGACCATCGCGGCCACGGCGCGTCGGGCGGGCGGCCGGTGGACGGCAGCATCGGCGTCTGGCTCCGCGATGCGCGGGCCTTGC
>CAZSPS010000153.1:0-3310 GCA_964608875.1 uncultured Ectothiorhodospiraceae bacterium | reverse complement strand
ACAAATACCGTAGGAAGTGCTCTACAAGTCTATAAATCGTCATTATTTCAATAGATTGTCAATTTTCCCCGCGGGGTCGATTCCGGTCGCGTAAGCATCCAGAGAGCGATCCGGTTCCGAAACCGCGCGCCGCGGGACGAGCGCATGCGTCCGCATACCTCGATACCGAAGGCGGATTCCCGGCCGCCTGCCAGGAGGCGGCTGGAGGGCATCGGGGTGCCGTGTCATGCGGCATCGCGATGATCGCCATGGCGGGTCTGCGAACGAACGCGCGACGCCAGGGCAGGGGTTCGTTCAGACGGCCAGTGTCGGCGCCGTCGCGCGGGAGCGCGCGCCTTGGCCCGGACGGCGTGGCGCTGCCGGAATTCCCCTAACCGTCGGCTTTGAACAGCCCCGCGACCCCGCCTACCTTCGCTCCCGCCAGCGCGCGTTGCGGCCGGCGCCGGGCCGGCGGAGCGGCAGGTTCGGCACATCCGGCCATTGAACGGGGGAGGCATGGGCAACGACGGGAACGGCTTCTTCGACACAAGACGAGCGGCGGCCTATCTCGGCCTCTCGCCGCGCACGCTGGACGGCTACCGCGTGAGCGGCGACGGGCCGGCCTTTCACCGTTTCGGCAACCGGGTGCGGTATCGCAGGCCGGATCTGGATGCGTGGGCGGCGCGGCGTCGGGCGACGACGACGGCGGAGGCGGACAGGCTGAGCGCGCGATGAGGGGTGCGGTCGCTCTCGTCGCGGCCGTAGCCCGAGATGAAGATCGCCGGCAGGTCGGAGAGCTCCGGGATCTCGGCCATCGGCTCGATGCCGCCGGTGCCGGGCGGCATGAGGTCGAGCAGCACGAGCTGCGGCCTCCGGGCGCGGATGAGGTCGGCGCTCTCGCCCAGCTCGGCGGACGCCTCGCCGGGGGTACGCCCGGCATCCGACGAGGTCTTCGCGCGGGCGTCCCCGCCCTCGGCGAGGGGCAGCGTGAAGGAGGACCGCGCGCCCCGCCGAGCCCGGCGCTCTCGGCGCGGATGCGGCCGCCATGGGCCTTGACCGGCCCCTTGCAGATCGCGAGCCCGATCGCCGCGGACCGTTTCTGGCGGCGTCTTTCCGACTTGCAGGCGGTCGGCCCGCGGCTCGCCCCCGGGCCGGGACATGTTGCCTTCTTCCCGTAACCGGGCGATATTGTCATGGGTCTGCCGGTCGCGGCGGGCGAATCGGCGGATCGTTGCTGTCGGCGACACGGCGGGCGCGGTCCGGTTAGGGGGTAAGGGTATTGGGCGTGAGGGGCAGGGCGATTTCCACGGGCGCCGGGGCACGGGACCCGGCCCGGGCCGTGGCCCGGGCCGTGGCCGAGCTGCCCGCCGGGGCCGGTGGCCGGTTCGCGGGCCCGGTGCAGCCGCCCTGGCGCTTGACATTTGGCCTCGGCGCCGTTCACGCCGTTAAAATAGAGCCGCCGAGCCGCCGAGCCGCCGAGCCGCCGAGCCGCCGAGCCGCCGAGCCGCCGAGCCTGCGTCCGCACGCCGGCCATGAGGGCGGGTGCGCGGCCCTGGCGGCGGCGCCAAGGCCGCTCCCCGCCTGAACCTCCCCGCGCCGCCCGCCGGCGCGCTTCTTCTTCCGATCCCCCTGAAGCTTCCTTCCGCGCCGTAGCGGGGTGCGGTCGCGGCCTGCGCGGGCTGCCGGCGGTTCCCGCCGCGCTGGCCTGTCTGGCGCTCGGTGCCTCGTTCGCTCCCGGCGCCTCGGCTGAGGCAGGGGCGCCCCGTCTTCTCTCGCTCTCGGCGGCGACGGAGACACTCGTGCCGGGGAGCGACCCCAAGGGGACGGGCCTTCGTCCGGCCTTCGACCCGGCGGTGCGGCACTACGCCATCGCCTGCGCGGAGCGGGACGTGCTGACGCTGCGCTTTTCGGCGGCGCCGGGCGTGCGCCTCTCGGTGGACGGGGTGCAGCCGCGTCCGGGCCCGGAGAGCGGCTGGGCGGCGGCGGTGGGGCCGGCGAGCGACGTGACGGTGCGGGCGGCGGACGGCACGGGGGCGTATGTCGACTACACCGTCCACTGCATGGCGCCCGCGCTGGCGGCGCTCCGCCCCGAGACGCCGGCCGGATCGCCTGCGCCGGACCTGCTGCTCGCGGTGATCGCGGGCGACTGGCTCGCGGTCATCGACGGCAACGGCGTGCCGCGGCTGCGGCGCCGGGTGGACGGCGATGGCGGCGAGGCGGGGTTCTTCCTGAAGCCGTTCCTGGTCGGGGGCGCGCTCCGGTGGGCGCATGCGCGGCGCGACGCCGAGGCGGGCTGGGTGTGGGTGGTGCGCGACCGCGACTTCCGGGTGCTGCGCGAAGTGAAGACGGCGCCGCCGCTGACGAAGACCGGCCGGCACGATTTCGCGCTGCTGCCCGACGGCTCGGCGCGGCTGCTGGCGCACGAGCCGGCGGTGCGCGACCTCCGGGCGCTGGGGGCCATGGGCGCGACCGATGCCGAGGGCAAGCCCTGGGGCGCGGGCGTTGCGATGCGCGACTCGGCGATCCAGCGGGTCGGGCCGGACGGGACGGCGCTCTGGACGTGGAGTTCCTGGGGCCGGATCCCGCCCGAGGACTGCACGCAGCACTGGTTTCCGGGGAACTGGGCGCACGTCAACTCGCTTGAGTGGACACTCGTGCCGGGGACCCCGCACGGCGTGCTGGCCTCGTTCCGGGGCTGCTCGGCGGTGCTGCTGCTGGACCCGGAGGCGGCGCCCGGCGAGGAGATCGTCTGGCGCATCGGCGCGACCAACCTGGCGCCGGAGGACTGGGCGGCCCGCGGTCTGGGGCCTGCGCCCTTGCGCATCGTCGGCGACCCGCTCGGCGGCTTCTGCGGCCAGCACGCGGCGCGATTGCTTCCCAACGGCAACCTGCTGCTGTTCGACAACGGCGTCGCCTGCGTGGTGGACCCGGTGACCGGCGAGCCCATCGCGCGCAAGGGCGGCGAGTACAGCCGGGCGGTGGAGTATGCGCCGGACCCGGCGGCGGGAGTTGCGCGCTTCGTGCGCGCGCACTCGCTCGGCGGGGGGCAGAGCGCGCTCGGGGTGCGCGGCGGCCATGTCGAGGCGCTGCCGGGCGGTACGCTGCCGGACGGCGGGCCGCTGAGCGGCTGGCTGGTGAGCTGGGGCTTCGACGTCGGCGGCACAGGTCCGGCGCCGCCTCCGGGTGCGGTGGTGCGCTGGCCGCGCCCGCTCGACGCGCCCGCGCCGCCGGCGCTGGCGACCCTGGTCGACACTCGTGCCGGAGACCCCGCCACCGGCGCCGAGACGCTGGTCGTGCCCCGCTACCCGTCGGAATACCTCTACGAGCGCCG
>CAZSPS010000152.1:0-1530 GCA_964608875.1 uncultured Ectothiorhodospiraceae bacterium | reverse complement strand
GCTAGAGCCACTGCGGGTCGGGTTCGAGGCCGAGCGCGAACTGCCCCACCGTCTCGTAGTGGGCCAGCCGCCCCTGGATGTGCTGGGTGATGGCGTGGATGTCCTGGAAGCGGCGCTGGATGGGCTGGTGCTCGAAGATGGCGTCGGAGCCGGCCGCCTCGTAGACGATGTCCACCGCTTCCTTGGCGAGGTGGATGGCGTGGGTGGCGGCGCCGCGCAGCGCGACCCGGCCGGCCGTGTCGAGCCGGCCGCAGTCCGATACCCGCTCCCACACCTCGCGCGCCGCCCCGTGCAGGCCGTGGCGCGCGGTGCGCCAGCGCATCTCCGCCATTCCCGCCCGCGACTGCACCACCTGCTGGTCCGCGATGCGGGCGCGATCGCCCCGCGGCAGCTTGCCGCCCGCGAACTCGGCGAAGGCGTCGAGCGCCGCGCGCGCCACCCCCAAGGCGACGGCGGCGAAGCCGCAGGCGAAGAGCAGGATCATGGAGTAGGCGTAGAGCGGCCCCGGCTCGCGCACCGGGTCCCCGTAGGTCCACACCGAGTACTCCTCGGGCACGAACAGGTCGCGCACCTCGAAGTCGTAGCTGCCCGTCGCCCGCAGCCCCCGCGTGTTCCAGGTGTCGTGCATCGCGGCCTCGGACTTGGGGAAGATGAGGTGGCGCAGCACGGGGTTGCCGTGCGCGTCGTGCTCACGCTCGCCGCCCTCGCCGGCGACGGCCGCCAGCCCCGCGAGCCAGTCGGCATGGGGGAAGCCGCTCGAGAACGACCAGCGCCCGCTGAGCCGGTAGCCGTTCGGCGCGCGGCGCGCCTCGGCCGTCGGCGAGGGGCCGTTCGCGATCACGGTGCGCGGGCCGCTCCAGATGCGCTCCGCCGCCCCGCGCTCCATGAACGCGGAGCAGGTCATGAAGACCGCCCCCTGGTTCACGCACCACCCCGTGCTCGCGTCCGCGTAGCCGAGCGTCTCGGCCACCGGCAGGTAGTCGGGATGGGGGAACTCCCGCCCCCCGAGCGAGCGCGGCACGAACATGTGGAACAGGCGGGTGTCGGCGAGGGCCTCCGCGATCGCCGGCGAGAGCTCGCGCGCCTCGTGCATCCGGTCCGCCTCGCTGCGGATGAACGGAGCGAGGGCGCGGGCGGCTTCGAGCGGGGGGCGTTGCGCCAGCTCGTCGAGTTTCAGTCCGCCGAGGTCCGTGCCCGAGAGGTCCATGCCCGAATGGTAGCAGCAGCGTCCGCTCCCGACGCCGCCTCCGATACTCGCTCCTGCGCCATCTTGATCCGGGCCGGCGGGCGGCCCAGTATTGGCTCCGGAAAACGGTCACCGGCCGCCGGTGTCGTGGGTGTGGGCGGCGCTGGGGGCGGACGATGAACCTGCGCGACCTGCAGTACCTAGTGGCGGTGGCCGACGAGCGCCACTTCGGCCGGGCGGCGAGCGCCTGCCACGTGAGCCAGCCCACCCTGAGCGGCCAGATCCGCAAGCTGGAGGAGCGGCTCGGGGTGCCGCTCTTCGAGCGCACCAACCGCTCCGTGAGC
>CAZSPS010000151.1:0-1854 GCA_964608875.1 uncultured Ectothiorhodospiraceae bacterium | reverse complement strand
CCCCCGAGCATGCCGCCCATCATGCGCGCGAGCCCGCCCTTGCCGCGCGCGCGCCGCATCATCTTCTGCATCTGATCGGCCTGCTTCAGCACCCGGTTCACGTCCTGGATGGCGACCCCCGCCCCGGCCGCGATGCGGCGCTTGCGCGAGCCGCGGATGACCTGTGGCTGGCGGCGCTCGTGCGGCGTCATGGAGTCGATCACCGCCTCGGTGCGCACGAGGCTGCGGTCGTCGCCCGCCCGCTCCATCGCCCCCGCCGGCAGCTCCGCCGCACCCGGCAGCCGCTCGAGCACGCTGCGCATTCCCCCCATGCCGCGCATCTGCCGCACCTGCTCGCGCAGGTCCTCGAGGTCGAAGCGGCGCCCTTCGCCCATCTTGCGCGCGAGCGCGTCCGCCTTCTCCCGGTCGACCTTGCGCTCGGCCTCCTCGATGAGGGTCAGCACGTCCCCCATGCCGAGGATGCGCGAGGCGATGCGCTCGGGATGGAACGGCTCGAGCCCGTCGAGCTTCTCGCCGGTGCCCAGGAACTTGACGGGCTTGCCGGTGACCTGGCGCAGCGAGAGGGCGGCCCCGCCGCGCGCGTCGCCGTCCGCCTTGGTGAGCACCACCCCGGTGAGGGGGAGCGCCTCGTCGAACGCGCGCGCGACGTTCACCGCGTCCTGGCCGGTCATGGCGTCGGCCACGAACAGGGTCTCGACGGGGGCGGCGGCGGCGTGGATGGCGCTCGCCTCGCGCATCATCTCCTCGTCCACGTGCAGCCGCCCGGCGGTGTCGAGGATCACGTAGTCCACGAGCAGGCGGCGCGCCTCGGCCAGCGCGCCGCGCGCGATGGCCACGGGGTCGGGCCTGCCGCCGCCGCTGCCGCTGGCGCTGCCGCCGCTGCCGCCCTCCCCGCCGGCGCCCTCGTCGAACCCGTAGAACGGCAGGTCCAGCTCGCGCGCCAGCACCCGCAGCTGCTCGGCGGCGGCGGGGCGGTAGACGTCGCAGCTCGCGAGCAGGGACTTGCGGCCGTGGCGCTCGGCGAGCCAGCGCGCGAGCTTGGCCGAGGTGGTGGTCTTGCCCGCGCCCTGCAGCCCCGCCAGCAGGATGGGCGCGGGCGGGGGCGCGTTGAGGACGAGGCCGGACTCGCCGGAGGGGGCGGTCATGAGCCGCACCAGCTCCTCGTGCACCACGCCGACGAAGGCCTGCGCCGGGGTCAGGCTCTTCAGCACCTCCCGGCCCACCGCCCGCTCGCCGACCCGCTCCACGAACTCCCGCGCCACGGGCAGCGCCACGTCCGCCTCCAGGAGGGCGCGGCGCACGTCGCGCAGGGTGTCGCGGACGTTGTCCTCGGTGAGGCGAGCGCCGCGGCGAAGCCCCCGCAGGCTCCCCGTCAGCCGCTCCCGAACGGTCTCGAACATGGCGCGATCCTACACCCGCCGCCCCGATCCGGCCCGATTCGGGGCGGAGCGGGGCGGAACCGGGGCGGAACCGCGCACCGCCGGCAACGGGCCGCTGATGTAGACTTCGCGCACCTGCCGGCCCACCGCCCGCGGGCGGACCCGATACCCCCTACCCTCGCCCCGCCCTTACCCTTATCCTCACCTCACCGCCCCTTGCGGACGAACGGAACCACCCCCTCTCGCTGAGACCCTAAGGCAGATGGACGATCTCTCCCTCGGCGCGGTGCTGGGAGCCCTCGTCGCCCTCATCCTGGTGTCGGCGTTCTTCTCCGGCTCCGAGACCGGGCTGATGGCGCTCAACCGCTACCGGCTCCGCCACCTCGCCCGCACCCACCGGGGCGCGCGGCTCGCGCACCGGCTGCTCAAGCGCCCGGACCGGGCCATCGGGCTCATCGTGCTCGGCAACAACTTC
>CAZSPS010000150.1:0-6060 GCA_964608875.1 uncultured Ectothiorhodospiraceae bacterium | reverse complement strand
GTCCGAGCTCGACCCCGACACGCTCGACCGCGCCGTGCGGCGCTTCCTGGCCTCGCGCCGCCCGCCGGACACGGCGCTGGCGCTCGACGGCAAGGCCGCGCCGTTCTCGCGACCCGGCGGACCGAACCCCCAGCGCATGCTTCGGTATGACCCTGATTGGACAACTCTAGGGAACTTGCGAAGCCGGATGTGTGCTACCATCGCCCGGACTCGTACCGAAGGACGGACCATGCGTAAGAACGCCGCTACCCCCCTCACGGGCGTGCTCCGCGTGAGCACACGGGGCAAGCGCCTCTGGCGCACCCCGGCCCTGCGCCCGCTGAGGGGCAAGCTCTCCTGCGGCGCTGCCGCCGACAAGACCCACACCGTCTTGACGGAGATAACCGTCCCTCCCGACGGCACCACCAAGGTTGGGTACACACCGGGGATGCTGTCCCAGAGCGTATACGGCAACGAAAGGGGGGACCGTCGTAGAAGCCCGGAAGACGGGCGCGGCGCGCACTGGCCCGGAGCGGTTGCGTGCTACCATCGCCCGCCGTTCGCTCGCCCTTACATCGAGGAAAGGACCATGCCTAGGAACGCCGCTACCCCCCTTCACTCACGCGGGCCTGCCGCAGCGTGCGGGCGCGGCGCCCGAAGGGGGGCCGATTGCACCCCGCGAAGGCCGTTCAGGGCGGACCTCCGCAGATCGAAAGGGGGACATTTCTAATGAGCGTTGACAGGCGCGATGCAGCTGCGGAGGCCACTGATGGCGGGAATTCGAACCCGTCCAGCACGGAATGCGAAGGACTGCTCAAGCTCATGGAAGACAAGAACGACACTAATAATGGCAGGGGTTTGAACTCGTTCTTCACGGGACGCGGAAAACTGCTCAACTGGTGCTACGAGGCGAACTCAGGCATCTACCTCGTCGTGGGACAGCAATTGATCGGCAAAACCGCGCTTCTGGAGAAGATCGAGAAGCGGGACAAATGCTACATACCCGAGCGCACTCCCTTCTGGTTCGAGCGGGTGCTCGAGAAACTCATAACACCCCTCACGTGGATCTGGCCGCAGATGCGGAAGCGCCCTCGGATCCGCCCGCTCGTCGTCCGCGCCCTCCCGCAAGGCATCCTCAAGGAAGATGCTCTGGACAGCCTCATCAGAAAAAAGGCGGCGGGGCGTTGGTATCTCGAACGCGTTCCATACTTCGGACCCGTGCTCCACGAATGGATCACGGACGGCTTGCTCAAGTGCCGCCCGTCGGTGCTCTTGCTCATCGATATCGATAAGGACAATACATCCGATCCCAACAACAAGTCAGCCTATAACTTCAGCAAGTCAGCCTATAGCTTCCTCGACAGCCAGCCGTATCACTGCCCCTTAAAGACAATTTTCGCCGGCCCCCCCGGCTTCGAGAAGGAACTCGGTGATGACGGGATCTTGGAGCGTATTTTTGCGGACAAAAAGTATATCAACCCAATGGAGCCGGGCGATGGGAAACGCGCCATGGAAGATGCCCTCAAAAAACACAAGACCGTTCTCAAATTTGAACCTCCCGAAGCACGGGAAGCATGGCTCGAGTTCGCCGAACCGCCGGGGTTTGGGGTCCATCTGAATTTCGTTCTCCACGCTATGTTCAAAGTGGCGCACGAGGGCGAAGGACAGCTCGACGAGGAAGCGCTCGACAAAGCGAGAAAGATCCTCGACGAAAGATGCAGATGCTCAGACTGCAAGGATCGGAAAAAATCATCTCAAGGGTATGAGAACGCAAAATCGTCCGACGAGTCAAGGTCACCATCAAAACCAAGCGCTGCGCAGTGGGATCTCTCCCACGACCTCAAGCACTGACAAAGCGCGCTCGACGTAGGTGAGACCTGGGTTGCGAATGCCAAAGGAGCGGAAGAAGCGTTGGACGCTGTATGGGACGCTGTACGGAGAGAACGAAGCCATCTGCAGAGCCGGGATTTATTCAAGCCCGTCATGGCGGGTCCAAGAATGGTTCATCAATAAGCAGTGAACTGGGTTCGAGTCCGCCGCCGCCGTTCGCCGGGGAGGGCGGGATGAGCGAAGCGCGGGGCGGCTGGCAGTTCTGGATCAACCGGGGCGGGACGTTCACCGACGTCGTGGCGCGCCGCGGCGCCGGCGGCCCCACGGTCACGCGCAAGCTCCTCTCCGACAACCCCGAGCACTACCGCGACGCCGCCGTTCAGGGCATCCGGGACGTGCTGGGGCTCGCCCCCGGCGAGCCGGTGTGGGGGGTGGACACGGCGCGCATGGGCACCACCGTCGCCACCAACGCCCTCCTCGAGCGCAAGGGCGACCGCACCCTGCTCTTCGTCAACTGCGGAAGGCGGAGGCCTGCAAGGCGCAGCTTCTCGTCGCCGCTCTTGAGGCTTAGCGAGCGGATGAAGCGGTCTTTCTGCCTGACGATGAATTGAACAAGAGGCTTCGCGCCCTCCGGGGTGCGTAGAGGAAACGTAGGCCAATGGATTGGCCGAAGGCGTCCCGGATGTATCTAGGCCGAGTCAGGCGGAGGCGTGGGGTTGGGGGTGGCGGCGGAGGCGGAGCGCGAGGAAGGCGGCTTCCGAGCCGTAGCCCGCGAACCACGCGGCGAGCCCCAGGAGCGCTCCGTCGAGGTCGTCCGAGACGAAGGCGAGCAGCCCCACCAGGGCCGCGGCGACGAGCCGCCCCGCGCCGGTGAAGGCGAGGGTGGTGGTGCGGCGCTCGCCGGCGAGGAAGCCCCGCAGCACGGCCGAGAACCCCCACGCCGCCGCCATCGTGAAGGCGAAGCGCATGGCGGGGGCGCAGGCCGCCTCCAGGTCCGGGGCGAGCCCCATCAGCTGCACCAGCACGACGCGGTGCGCCGGGGTGTCGAAGAGCCCGACCGCGAGCAGCGAGAACACCACCACCGCCTGCACGGAGAAGCGGGTCATCTTCGCGCGGTCCGCGGCGTTGCGCACGAGGGTCTGGGCGGTGTGGAGGAGGTTGCGCAGCGGGCTCATCAGCAGGCTGGTCAGCCCGTGCACGACCCCGAATGCGGCCAGTGCCAGGTCGGGCGACGCCAAGCGCCCGAGGAAGATGCTGATGACGAACACGGTGCCCATCTCCGCCGACGAGTTCAGCATGAGCGGCCATGCGAACCGCCACATCTCGCCGATCCGGGGCGGGTGGGAGGCGGCGCCGGAGGCGGCGGCCGGAGCGACGGCGGGCAGCGCCCGGAAGTAGGGCGCCGCGAACACCCCGGAGACGAGCGTCTCCACCGCCATGCAGGTGACGAGGGCGGCGGCCCCCGCCGCCGCCCCGGACAGGAACAACGGCAGCACCGCGAGCGAGCCGCCGAGCGAGGCGAGCCGCACGAGCGTGCTCCAGGAGATGAGCATGGTGCGGCGGTTGAGCATGAGCACGCCGAAGGTGAGGGCGCGGCAGATAAGGAAGGGGGCGCTCAACGAGAGCACGAACGTCGCGAGTTGCGCCTCGCGCACCGTCGCCGGGCTCGCCCCGAAGAGCCCGCCGTAGAGCCACTCGCCGAGCGGGGTGAACGCCACGGCGAGGGCGAGCGCCACCGGCCCCGCCGTGATGAGGCAGAAGAACCGCAGCAGGGGCAAGATGGCGCGCCGGTCCCGCAGCCAGGACAGGGTGAGCAGGTACGAGACCTCGGTGGCGCTCGAGCCGGCGTAGTAGGCGGTGAACGCCACGTTGAAGCCGGCGAGGCTCGTGGTGGCGTCCGGGAGGCGGGCGAGGAAGGCGTGGATGACCGATTTCGAGATCGCGTTCAGCTCGGTCATGAAGATGAGGGGCAGGAAGAACCGCCACGCCTTGCGGATGGTGAGAGCCGTCTCCACGGCCTCGCCCCGCCCCGCCCCTCGGCCCGCGCCTACTCGATCGGGATCATCACGTTCTTCCGGAACGCGGGCCGCTCCTTCAGTCGCTCGTACCACGCTTCGAGGTTCGGCATGGCCGGGCGCTCGTCCACCAGGTTGAACCAGCGGTGCGCCTGCGGGCCGATGGGGATGTCGCCCATCGTGAACTCGTCGCCGGCCACGAAGGCGCGCTCCGCCAGATGCCGGTCGAGGATCCCCCAGATGCGGAAGCCGCGCTCGATGGCGGCCTTGATCGCGCCGTGGTCGCGCTCCGCCTCCGGGGTCCGCACGAGGCCCCAGAAGATCGGCATCATCATGGGCGCGCACGCCGTCTGCTGCCAGTCCATCCAGCAGTCGGCGACCGCCCGCACCCGCGGGTCGTCCGGGTAGAGCGACCCCCGGCCGTGCCGCTCGCAGAGGTAGCGCGTGATCGCGTTCGACTCCCAGAGCGTGAAGCCGTCCTCGACCAGCGTCGGCACGAGGCCCATCGGGTTCCTGCCGAGGTACTCCGGCTCCTGGTTGCCGCCGAACTTCCCGCCGACGTCCACCTGCTCGTAGTCGAGCCCCAGCTCGTCGGCCGCCCACAGCGGCTTCATCACGTTGCCGGACGTGCGGCGCCCGAGGATCTTGAGCATGGCGTAAACTCCCTTTGAGACCGGAATGCGGGAAGCGCCACTGTAACCCAATCCGGCCGCGCACCGGGCCGCCGGGAGACGAGCCATGCCGACGGGTACGCAGATCGCCCGCATCGAGACCATCCCCCTCGCCATCCCCCACGACCACGGCGGGCCGCCGCCGGCGTGGGGCGGGCAGCCGTGGACCGCCCTCAACGTGCTGGTGGTGCGCGTGGAGACGGCGGACGGCGCCGTCGGCTGGGGCGAGGCGTTCAGCTACAACTGCATGCCGGCGGTGCGGGCGATGATCGACGCCACCGTCGCGCCGGTGGCGCTCGGCCGCGATGCGTCCGACATCGCCGCCCTCATGCGCGAGCTGCAGCAGGCGTTGCACCTCTTCGGGCGCTACGGCATCACCGTCTTCGCGCTGTCCGGGCTCGACATCGCGCTCTGGGACCTCGCCGGCAAGCGGGCCGGGCTGCCGCTCCGCCAGCTGCTGGGCGGCCCCGCCGCATCGCCCCTGCTGCCGGGCTACGCGAGCCTGCTCAAGTACCGGGACCCCGAGCGGGTGGCGGAGAAGGTGCGCGCCGCGCTCGCCGAGGGCTACCCGGCCGTCAAGCTCCACGAGACCGGGGAGGCGGAGGTGGCGGCGGCGCGGGCGGCGCTGGGGGACGGCGCGCCGCTTTGCCTGGATACGAACTGCCCGTGGACCGAAGCGCAGGCGCGCGCGATGGCCGCCCGGCTCCGTCCCTACGATCTGCACTGGCTGGAGGAGCCGATCTTCCCGCCCGAGGACTTCGCCGCGCTCGCCCGCCTGCAGCGCGAGTCCGGCATCGACCTCGCGTGCGGCGAGAACGCCTGCACCGCGGTCGAGTTCCGGGCCATGCTCGACGCGGGCGCGGTGCGCTACGCGCAGCCGAGTGTGACCAAGGTGGGCGGGGTCACCGAGTACCTCAAGGTGACTGCGCTCGCCGAGTCGCGCGGCGTGACGGTGATGCCCCATTCGCCCTACTTCGGGCCGGGCTGGCTCGCGACCCTGCAGTTGGCCGCCGCCGCGCCGCTCGCCGGCCGCGACGGCGGCGGCTGGGTGGAGCGCTTCTACACCCGGCTCGAGGCGTCGCTCTACCCGGAGTTCGTGTCGCCTGTCGAAGGCGGGCGCTTCCGCGCGCCGGACGGCCCTGGCCTCGGCGCCGAGCCCGACCCGGACGTGCTCCGCGACTACCGCGCGCCGGACGCCGCCCGCTAGCCGCCCGCCCACCGCCGCCCGCTGCGGCCAGCCCCGCCGCACGCCGCGTCTACGCCGTCTCGTCGTCCGCGTTGAGCTCGGCGAGGTAGCGCTCGTAGACGAAGAGCTGGCCCCGGGGCTTGCCCGTGATCTCGCGTGCGATCCCGTATTCGACGAGCAGCTTCATGGCCGAGGAGGCGGCGGGAAAGGAGAGGCCCGTGCGCCCGCAGACCTTGGGCAGCGACTGGATCGGATGTGCCTTCAGCGCTTCGTGCACGCGCAGGGCCGAACCGGCGCGCCGCCCGCTCCGCCCCTCGATCGTGGCCCGGTCCGCCGTGAACAGGTCCGACAGGCGGCGGGACGTGTCCACCGCGCCCTC
>CAZSPS010000149.1:0-9502 GCA_964608875.1 uncultured Ectothiorhodospiraceae bacterium | reverse complement strand
CGGTGCCAGCGGCCCTCGAAGGTCACGAGGTCCTCGCTCCAAAGGCGCCTCAGCACCTCCACCTGCTCTTCCACCCGCCGGCCGCGGTCGCCGAAGCTCTCGTTCAGGGCCTCGAACTCCACCCGGTTCCAGCCGATGCCGATGCCCAGGCGCACCCGCCCGCCGCTCAACACGTCCAGCTGGGCGGCCTGCTTGGCGACGAGCGCGGTCTGGCGCTGCGAGAGGATGAGGATCGCGGTCGTGAACTCGAGCCGCCGAGTCACCGCCGCGAGATGGGAGAAGAGCATGAGCGGCTCGTGGAACATCCGGTCGCGTGTGTAGAACCGGGCCATGGGCGGGCCGCTCGGGGCGCCGGCGCCGAGCACGTGGTCGATGGCCGTCAGGTGGTCGAAGCCGAGCCCTTCCACCGTCTGGGCGTAGTCCCGGATCACGGCCGGGTCGGTCCCGATCTCGGTCTGGGGGAACACCGCGCCGAGCCGCATGTTCATCGGCCCGCCCGATCCTGGAGGTCACGGGGCTTCTTCCGGTTGGCCGGAACCTTCTCCGCGACCGTGCCGTTCCCGTGTGTGAAGGTCATGCCCTTCTCCCGTTTCGTCCATCGTTCGGCGGGGGTCATCGTGCGCTTTTCACGTGGGTTCCGTCAATGCGGGCTTGCCGCTGCCGATGCGGATGACGTCGCCGGGGCGGGCGCTGGTCCACTCGCGGCCGGGCTCGCGGATGGCTGCCACCGCCCGGTGGAGGCGGGCCTTGTGCAGGCGCGCGTGGTGCGAGACCACCATGCGCCCGACTCCCGCCCGCGCCGCGAGCGCGCGCAGCTCGGCCAGGGTGGAGTGGCCGGGGATCTTGCGCCGCACCGTGTAGAGCTCGTGGAACAGCACGTCCACCCCGCGGTAGAGCGTCTCGGTGGCGGGGGTGGGCGCGCCGTCGCCGCTGAACGCGCACGACGCGCCCCGCGCCTCGAAGCGCACGCTCAGGTTGCGCGAGCCGTGGTCGGAGCGCGCGCAGGCGAGCGTGAGCGCCCCGAAATCGAGGCGCCGGCGCGGCGAGACGGCGATGAACTCGAGCGCGAAGGGCAGGCGGCGGCGCATCCCGGGGTAGCCGAGGTCGAGGAGGCGGCGCACGAAGGCCGTGACCCCCGAGTGGCCGATGACGGCGAGCGGGCGCGTGCGCCGCTCCAGCACGAAGCGTCCGAGCAGCGGCGTCATCCCGAAGGAGTGGTCGGCGTGGGTGTGGGTGAGGTAGACGGCGTCGAGCCCGCGGTGCAGCCCGGCCGCCCAGAGCCGCTCCGGGATCTGGTATCCGCAGTCCACGAGCACCGTCGGGAGCCCCCGCCCGTGCACCACGAACGAGTTGTTGCCGATGCCTGAGTCGAACGCTTCGCCGGCGCCGACGACCGTGACCTTCATCCGCCGCTCCCTCCCTCCGTTCGCCTGCGGGGCGCCCCGCAGCGGGCGCGCATGGCTATACTCCGGGCGCGGCCCCGGGCCTCAATTGTCCCATCGCCGCCGGACCAGCGGGAGACCGACGTGCGCCAGACCCCCCTCATGAGCCTCGACGAGATCCGCGACCGCCTCGATCTCGGCGACACCCAGATGCTCGAATGGCTCGCCACCCGCGCCAGCCTGGTGCGCGAGGTGGCCCGCATCAAGGCGGCCGAAGGCGCGAGCCTGCAGGCGGCAGGCCGCGAGGCGTCGATGTTCGCCCGCAAGCAGATCCAGTGCCGCGTGCTCGGGCTCGACTTCGACTACGTGTCCGAGATCGTCTCGCTCATGATCTGGCACTCCAAGCAGCTCGAATGCGACGAGCTGGGGCTCGACACCTTCCTCGACACCAGGCCCGTCCCCCAGGAGCGCCTCCACGAGCAGCTGCTCGCGCTCACCGCGGCCGAGGCGCCCCGCTACGACGAGTACTGCCGCGGCGAGGACACCGACGCGGTGTCGTCCTACCTCGACAAGGAGCTCGCGTGGCTCGCGGAGGCGGCGGACGCCGCGCCCGAGCGCCGGCTCGCCCTCGACCTCGGCTGCGCGACCGGGCAGGTGGCGGAGTTCCTGCAGGGCCGGTTCGAGCGGGTGCGGGGCTACGACGCCTCCCCCGCCATGATCGAGCACGCCCGCGCCCGGTGCGAGTGGGGGCCCGGGGTGGAGTTCGAGGTGCGCGACCTCGACCGGGGCATCCCGGCCGAGGACGGCGCGGTGTCGTTCGCCGCCGCCAACTTCGGGGCGGCCTCGGAGCTCTCCCCCGGCCTGCCGCGCGAGCTGGCGCGGGTGCTGTGCCCGGGCGGCGGCGCGCTGCTCTCGTGGTACAACCGCGACGCCCTCGTGAACGACTGGTTCTACCCCTGGCCGGCCACCGTCCACTCGCGCTTGAACCCCCACAACGACACCCTGGAGGTGTGGTCGGGGGACTCCGTGTACACCGTGCGCGCGCGCGCGATGACGGTCGAGGACGCGCGCCGCGCCTGCGAGGGGGCGGGGCTCGAGGCGCGCATCGTCGGGACCTATCCGACGCTGCAGCCGATCCTCCCCGCCTTCGTGGTGCGCAACCCGCGCGCGCGCGCGCTGTACGAGGCGTGCCGGCAGCTCGACGACCACCTCGCCGATCCGGACGTCGGCAAGGGCAGTTGCATCATCGCCCTCGTCACCCGCCCGCGGGGGTGAAGAGGACGGGGGCGCCTGTGGTAGGCTCGCCGCACTCGCTTCCTCGCCAGGAGTTCCGCGCATGAAGATCGGGTTCGTCGGGGTCGGCAACATGGGCGGTCCCATGTGCCGCAACCTCATCAAGAACTGCGGCCACGAGGTCCTCGTATACGACCTCGACCGGGCGGCGGTGCAGCGCTGCGTGGAGGCCGGCGGGTCGGCCGCGGACTCGCTCGAGGCCGCGGTGTCCGGGTCGGACGTGGTGTTCAGCTCCCTGCCCATGCCGAAGGACGTGGAGGCGGTCGCGCTCGGCGCGGGCGGGGTCGCGGAGAGCGCCCGCCAGGGCACGGTGTACATCGACCTCAGCACCAACTCGCCCGCCGTGGTGCGCAAGGTCGCGGCCGTGCTCGCGGAGCGGGGGGTCGAGATGCTCGACGCGCCGGTGAGCGGCGGCATCATCGGGGCGGAGAAGGCGACCATCGCCATCATGGTGGGCGGCGCGCGGGCGGTGTTCGACGACCACCTCCCCCTGTTCCGGTCGTTCGGCAAGAACGTGGTCTACGCGGGCGAGCTCGGGGCCGGCAGCATCGTCAAGATCGTCAACAACATGGTCGCGTTCAGCAACATGGCGAGCGGCGCGGAAGGGCTCATGCTGGGCGCCGCCGCGGGCATCGACCCCGACGTGCTGAACCGCGTCATCCGCAACTCGAGCGGCGACGGCTTCGGCTACCGGGCCACGGCGCGGGCGGCGCTCGCGGGCGACTGGAGCCCGACCTTCGCCCTCGACCTCGCCTACAAGGACCTGCATCTCGCGCTGGAGCTGGCGGACGAGATCGGCATCCCGCTGCCGCTCGCCGCGCAGACGCACAACCTCATGCGCATGGCGCGCGGCTCGGGCTACGGCGGCAACGACTGCACGGCCATGATGCGGGTGTACGAGGACGCGCTGCGGCGCGAGGTGCGCGGCGGCGGCAAGGGCGAAGAGGAGGACGGCGGCTAGCCGGCGCACGGCAGGCCCCGGACCCCGGCGCGCGGGAACGGCGGAGCTGCGGAGGGCGGAGGCATGGCGAACCCCCATTCCATCCGGGAGCCGAAGATTGGCCCCGCGTCGGCGGCGGCGCAGAACCGGGGCCGGGGCCGGCGCCTGCGTCCGGACGGCACCCCGGACGACAACGACCGCACCGAGATCGGCCCGCCAGCGCTCGCCTTCCAGGAGTGGCGGGCGGCCGGGTTGCGGGCGCCGGACCTCGCCGCGATGCGGGCGTACCGGCTCGAACGTCTGCGCGGCGAGCTGCGCCGCAACGACTGCGCGGGCATCCTGCTCTTCGACCCCCTCAACATCCGCTACGCCACCGACGCCGGCAACATGCAGGTGTGGACCGCACACAACCCGGCGCGCTGCTGCTTCGTCGCGACCGACGGCCCGGTGGTGGTGTTCGAGTACCGGCAGGCGATGCGTCTCCTCAGCCACCTCCCCCTGGTGGACGAAGTGCGGCCCGCGGTGTCGTTCTTCTACTTCCAGAACGGCGAACGCACCCCGGAGATGGCGGAGCGCTTCGCGGCCGAGATCGACGACCTCGTGCGCACGCACGGCGCGGGCAACCGGCGCCTCGCCATCGACCGGCTGGAGCTCGCGGGGGTGCGGGCCTTCGACCGCATCGGCCTCGACCTCCAGGACGGGCAGCGGGTCACCGAGCACGCCCGCAAGGTCAAGAGCGCGGACGAGGTGAACGCCCTGCGCTGCGCCATGGCCGCGTGCGAGGCCGCCATGCGCGAGATGCAGGACGCGCTGCGGCCGGGGATGACGGAGGACGAGGTGTGGACGGCGTTGCACGCCGGGAACCTGAGGCGCGGCGGGGAGTGGATCGAGACCCGGCTGCTCTCCTCCGGCCCCCGCACCAACCCGTGGTTCCAGGAGTGCGGGCCGCGCGTGATCGCGGACGGGGACGTGGTCGCGTTCGACACCGATCTCGTGGGGCCCTACGGGTACTGCGTGGACATCTCGCGCACGTGGGTGTGCGGCGACGCCGCCGCGCCGCCCGAGGCCCGCGAGGCGTACCGGGTGGCGCGCGAGCACGTCGCCGCCAACCTGGAGCTGCTGCGTCCGGGCCTCGGGTTCGCCGAGATGGCGGAGAAGAGCCACCGGCTGCCCGAGCGCTACCGCGCGCTGCGCTATTCGTGCATCGCCCACGGAGTGGGGCTGTGCGACGAGTATCCGAGCATCAAGTACCCCGAGGACCACGCCGCCGCCGGCTACGACGGGGAGCTCGAGCCGGGGATGGTGGTCTGCGTCGAGGCCTACGTGGGGGAGGAAGGAGGGCGGAGCGGGGTGAAGCTCGAGGAGCAGGCCCTCGTCACCGAGACCGGCTACGAGCTCCTGTCGAGCTATCCGTTCGAGGACGAGCGCTTCGCCTAGCGCGTCCGCCGTCCCGCCCCGTCCCGTTCCGCCTCGTCCGCCCCCATGACCGGCAACCCCGTCGTCGCCCGGCTCGGCCGGCGTCTTCGGCTCGGCGTGGTCGGCGGCGGGCCGGGCAGCATGATCGGCGAGGTCCACCGCACGGCCGCCCGCCTGGACGACCGCTACGAGATCGTGGGCGGGGTACTGTCCTCGGACCCGGAGCGCTCGCGCGCGGCCGGGCGCGCGCTCGGCTGGCCGGCGGAGCGCGCCTACGGCGACGTGGACGCCATGATCGCGGCCGAGACGGCCCGCCCCGACGGGGTGGACGTGGCCGCGATCATGACCCCCAACTCGAGCCACTACCCGCTCGCGTGCCGCTGGCTCGCCGCCGGGCGCGACGTCATCTGCGACAAGCCCCTCGCCGCGACCCTCGACGAGGCGCGCGACCTGGTCGCGCGGGTGCGGGCGGCGGGCCTCGTCTTCTGCACCACCTACAACTACTCGGCCTATCCCATGGTGCGCCAGGCGCGGGCGATGGTCGCGGACGGGGACCTCGGCGAGGTGCGGCTGGTGCAGGTCGAGTACGTCCAGGGCCATCTCGCGGCGCGCCCCGAGCGCGAGCGGCCCGGGTACTGGCGCTACGACCCGGCGCAGGCGGGGCCGTCCACGGTCCTCGGCGACATCGGCACCCACGCGTGGCATCTCGCGCACGCGGTCACCGGCATGGAGCCGGGCGCGCTCGCGGCGGAGGCGGGCGCGGTGCTGCCGGGGCGCCGCTTCGACGACACCGCGGGGGTGCTGCTGCGCTACGCCAACGGCGCGCGCGGGATGCTGTGGGTGACGCAGACCGCGGCGGGCGCCGAGCACGGGCTCCGGTTCCGGGTGCACGGCGACCGGGGAGGGCTCGAGTGGCGCCAGGAGGAGCCCAACCGGCTCGTCCACATGCGCCTCGGCAAGCCGGCGCGCACGCTGACCCGCCGGGGGCCGGGGCTGAAGCCCCCGGCCGAGCGCGCGGCCCGCATCGCCATCGGCCACCCCGAGGGCTTCCACGAGGCGTTCGCCAACCTCTACTCCGACGTGGCGGAGGCGGTCGCCGCCCGTCTCGCCGGCGCGCCCGCGGACCCGCTCGCCCTCGACTTCCCCACGGTGGAGGACGGCGCGCGCGGCGTGGCGTTCGTCGCCGCCGCCAAGGCCTCCGCCGAAGCCGGCGGCGCCTGGCTCGACTACGACTTCTCCCCCTAGCCGCCTCCGCTCCGCCTCGTCGCGGCGTCGGGCGACGGTCGGGGGCCGCTAGATCGAGAACGAGAAGTGGCCGGAAAAATCCATCGTAAGGACACCGCGGCAGAGGACGTCGCGCCCGATGAGCGCTTGAAACGGGGCCTGCCCCGGATCGAATTCACAGACGTCCAGGCTCTCGATCAACATCGAGTGTTCGCCGAAGCCGAGCATGAAATCGACGTGGTAGGCATTGACCGGGTTCGAGCCGGTCGCCCCTTGAACCTCGATCTTGCCCCGAGGCGGGAGCGCGAGGTGCTGGGCGAGCTGGGCGGAAACACAGGTCATCGTTGCGCCCGTGTCGACGAGTCCCTGGGTACCGGCGCCCTTGCCCCTGAATTCCGGGTGCTCGCCGTCGCTGGCGGCTCCGGCTTGACGATGGGCCTCGGCTACGGCGCCGCCGGGAAGTATCCCCACCTGCAGTAAGACGCCGATCCTGGGGTCGTAGGCGCCGCTAATGCACGGCATGCGAGAACCATCCCAGGTCCACGACGGTGGCCGATACCTGTTGCACCGAGAAGAGCCCGTCGTCGAACAACGCACGGCCGGCGACGTGGGCGTCACGCAGCGTGTCGTAGCAGTCGACGCACTCTCCGCGCCGCATCAAGGCCCAGCGGTTGGCTTCGCGCTGCAGCAGCTCCGGGAGCAGCTTCCGGAACGCCTCGAAGTTGGCGTCGACTTCCGCCTGGAGGTTCTTGTTCATGCCGTATCCTCCCGTTCCCCGGCAGTATAGCCCGAGGTATGGGTTCTCAGCCGAGGTCGTTGTCGTGGCGGTCGAGGTAGGCGACGATGCGGTGCAGCGCCGTCTCGAGCCGCTCGTGCGACTGCGCGAAGCACAGGCGGAAGTGGTCCTCGTTGCCGGGGCCGAAGGTGAAGCCGGGGGCGAGGCCCACGTCCTCCTCCGCGAGCACTCCCTGGACGAAGTCGAGGCTCGAACGCAGCCCCCGCACGCGCGGGAAGGCGTAGAACGCGCCCGGCGGCTCGCTCAGCTCGATGCGCGGGTGCGGCGCCAGGATCTCCATCACCGACTCGCGTCCGCGCCGGTAGCGCTCGCGCAGCTCGCGCACGAACGCCTCCCCATCCTCGAGCGCCGCGATGCCCGCGCTCTGGACGAAGGGCGGCGCGCCCGTGTTCACGCACTCCGTGTACGCGGCCATCTGCTCTTCGTAGCCGGCCGGCGTGACCATCCAGCCGAGCCGCCAGCCCGTCATGGCGAACGCCTTCGAGAACCCGTTGACCACGATCACGGGGTCGTCCGGCGCCGCCACCGAAAGGAAGGAAGGGGCCACGTCGCCCTCGAACACGTTACGGTGGTAGACCTCGTCGGCGATGATGACGATGCCCCGCTCGCGGCAGAAATCGAGCAGCCGGCGCTGCTCCTCGCCCGGCATGACCCACCCCGTGGGGTTGCACGGGGTGTTGAGGAACAGCGCCCTGGTGTCGGGGCGGGCCGCCGCGAACACGTCCTCGAGCTCCAGCCGCCATGCGCCGTCCGGCTCCAGGCGCTGGCGCACGTAGTCGAAGTCCCCCCCGGTCATCCCGAACGCACGGTCGATGTTCGGCCAGTTGGGGCTGACGACGAGCGCGTGGCCTCCGGGTCCGAGCGCCATGCGCGCCGCCATGAAGATGCCGAGCATGGTGGACCCCGGCACGGTGATGCGTCCGGGGTCGAGGTCGAACCCGTAGAGGCGGTCGAGGTACGCCTTGATCGCGTCGCGCAGCTCGGGGCGGCCGCGCGGATGGACGTAGAAGGTGAGCCCGTCGTCGAGCGCGCCCTTGGCCGCCTCGCGGATGAACTCCGGGGTCACGAGGTCGCCCTCGCCGAACCACAGCGGTATGACGGCGGGGTCCGCGATCCGGGGCAGCGCGACCCCGGTGATCCCGTTCTGTTCCAGCGTCTCGAACTCTCGGCGCAGCACGCTCGTCCTTCCCATGTCGTGGAGACCGCCCGCCACTATATCCGCATTGCGGACCGGCGGGGGGCGGGCGCGGGGCGATGTGGGAGAATGCGGCCCGGCGGACGGCGTGCGCCGGGGCGCTCGGGTGCGCGGCCTCGAGAGGCGGCAAGACGGGGAGGCGGGGCGATGCAGGTACTGGACGGGCTGACCGAGACGGTGGGCAACACCCCCATGATCCGGCTCCGCAAGGCGTCGGAGCTCACCGGCTGCACCATCCTCGGCAAGGCGGAGTTCCTGAACCCGGGCGGCTCGGTCAAGGACCGCGCCGCGCTCTACATCGTGCGCGACGCCGAAGAGCGCGGCGCCCTCATGCCGGGCGGGCTCATCGTGGAGGGCACCGCGGGCAACACCGGCATCGGGCTCGCGCTCGTCGGCAACGCGCGCGGCTACCGCACCCTCATCGTCATCCCGGAGACCCAGAGCCGGGAGAAGAAGGACATGCTGCGCTTGTGCGGGGCGGCGCTCGAAGAGGTCCCGGCCGCCCCCTACCGCGACCCCGGCAACTACGTGCGGGTCTCGGAGCGGCGCGCGCGCGAGTTGGCCGAGACCGAGCCGAACGGGGTGCTGTGGGCGAACCAGTGGGACAACACCGCGAACCGCGACGCCCACTACCGCGGCACCGGCCCCGAGATCTGGGAGCAGACGGACGGCCGGGTGGACGGCTTCGTGTGCGCGATCGGCACCGGCGGCTCGCTCGGCGGGATCAGCGCCTTCCTCAAGGAGCGCCGCCCCGGGATCGTGACGGCGGCGGCCGACCCCATGGGCGCGGGCATGTACAGCTACTTCAAGACCGGGGAGATCGCGTCCGAGGGCAGCTCCATCACGGAGGGGATCGGGCAGAGCCGGATCACGAAGAACATCGACGGCGCCCCCATCGACGACGCGTACCGCATCCCGGACGAGGAGGCGCTGCCGGTGGTCTTCGACCTGCTCAAGGAGGAGGGGCTGTGTCTCGGCGGCTCGTCGGGGATCAACGTGGCGGGCGCGATCCGGCTGGCGCGCGACCTCGGCCCCGGCCACACCGTGGTCACCCTGCTCTGCGACAGCGGCACCCGCTACCAGTCGAAGCTGTTCAACCCCGAGTTCCTGCGCGAGAAGGGGCTGCCGGCGCCGGCCTGGCTCTAGCCGCACGGCCTCGAGGTGCGCTGGGGCCGCATGCAGGCAACACCCGGATCCGAGCCCGGACCCGGAGGACGCGACGGGGTGACGGAAGCGCCGCGCACCTTCTCCGGCGG
>CAZSPS010000148.1:0-6211 GCA_964608875.1 uncultured Ectothiorhodospiraceae bacterium | reverse complement strand
GTCCTGCACGGGCTCGAAGGGTCGAGCGAGTCGCCCTACGCCTGGGGGCTGCTCGCGGCGTTCGCCAGCCGCGGCTGGCGAACGCCGCGAGCAGCCCCCAGGCGTAGGGCGACTCGCTCGACCCTTCGAGCCCGTGCAGGACGAGCGCCGCCGGGGCGCCGGGAACGTCGCGGCCCGCCCAGTCGAGATCCAGGAAGTCGCCGTCGGGGAGCTCCAGCCGCTCGCGCCGGAGCGGGGGCTTGCCGCGGGTGCGGACCAGCGCCGCCCAGAGGGTCTGGAGATGGGGGCCGGGGAGCCACCACGCGGGTCGGAACCCGCCGGCGGACGCGGCCTCCAGGCGGCTCAAGACTCCGCCGGGGGCGGCGGCGCGAGGGCGACCGGCCGCCCGTCGTCGAGCGCGAGCGGGCCCGCTTCGGCGAGGTCGATGCGCAGCACCGCGAGCAGCGCCGCGCCGCCTCCGTCCGTCTCCGCCGCCGCCGCCACCACCACCCCCGCGGGCCGGCCGCCGTCCGCCAACACCCGATCTCCAGGCGCGGGCGCGGCGCCCGCCGCGACTTCGGCCCGGTACAGGCGGCGCTTCAGCTCGCCGAGGTAGTGGGTGCGGGCCACGATCTCCTGGCCCGGATAGCAGCCCTTGTCGAAGCTGAGCGCCCCCAGGCGTTCGAGGTCGAGCATCTGGGGCAGGAAGGCCTCGCGCGTCGCCTCGTCGAGCCACGCCACCCCGGCCGCGATCTCGAGCTGGCGCCACTCCGCGTCCGGCGCCGACGGCTCGTGGCGGGCCGCGGCTTCGCCGCCGAGCGCGAGGAGGAAGCGGGGCGGGTCCTCCGCCGGGCGGAGCGCGAGCACGCTCCCGCCTACGGGCTCGCCGTCCGCCGCGGCCTCCAGCGTGCGCCCGGGCGCCGGCGCGCCGCCCGCAACCCGGCGCACGAACGGCTCCGCTCCGGCCCCCGCCACGCCGAGCACGCGCTCCGGGCCCGGCTCCACCACGACCTTGGAGCGCAGCACGAACAGGCGAAGACGCTGCGCGAGACCGTCCGTCTCGCCGGCGGGGGCCAGCAGGTCGAAGCCGCCGCCGCCGCCGTCCCCCGGCCCCGGCCGGCGGGCGGCGAGCCGGAACAGGTTCCGCACCCGTCCCTTGGGGCTGCACCATGCGCCGAGCCCCGCGTCCCCCGGCGCCATGGCCTCCACGTCGCTCGTCAGCTGCGCCTGCAGGAAGCGCGCCGCGTCCGCGCCCCGCACTCGGACGACGGCCATGTGCGGGTCGAACAGCAGGGGGGCGGGCTCATTCATCGCGGTCGGGAAGCGCGGCGGTGGCGGGTGCGAGGCCGGCGGCGGGCCTGCGAAGCGGGGAGAAGGGGAGCGCGGACACGGCGCGGATGCGCTCCACGAGGGCGGCGAGGCCGCCGTCGGACGGCGGCTCGCCGCGGCCCGACAGCCATCCGAAGAGGGCGCCGTCCGGGTGCTCGAGCAGCCGCCCGAAGCGGGCGCGCAGTTGCGGGTCGAGCCGCAGCTCCTCGCCTGCGGCGTCCAGGAAACGCTCGAGCATCAGGTCCATCTCGCGCGTGCCGCGCCGGCAGCGCCAGCGCAGGCGCCTCTCGTCCGCCGCACCCTCCACCCCGTTTCCTCAGAGCTGGCGCGCCACCATCATCTTCTTCACCTCGGCGATGGCCTTCGCCGGGTTCAGCCCCTTCGGGCACGCGCGCGCGCAGTTCATGATGGTGTGGCAGCGGTAGAGGCGGAACGGGTCCTCGAGGTCGTCCAGCCGCTCGCCGGCGAACTCGTCGCGGCTGTCCGCGATCCAACGGTACGCCTGCAGCAGCGCGGCGGGACCCAAGTAGCGGTCGCCGTTCCACCAGTAGCTCGGGCAGGCGGTGGAGCAGCACGCGCACAGGATGCACTCGTAGAGCCCGTCGAGCCGGTCGCGGTCTTCGGCCGACTGGAGCCGCTCGCGGTCCGGCGGCGCGGGGGTCACGGTTTGCATCCACGGCTTGATCGACGCGTACTGCGCGTAGAAGCGGCTCATGTCCGGCACCAGGTCCTTGACCACCGGCAGGTGGGGCAGGGGGTGGATGCGGACCTCCCCCTTCACGTCCTCGATGGCGGCGGTGCATGCGAGGGTGTTGGCGCCGTCGACGTTCATCGCGCACGAGCCGCACACCCCCTCCCGGCACGAGCGGCGGAAGGTCAGGGTGGAGTCGATCTCGTTCTTGATCTTGACCAGGGCGTCCAGGACCATCGGGCCGCAGTCGTCGAGGTCCACCTCGAACGTGTCCCGGCGCGGGTTGCGGCCGTCGTCGGGGTTCCAGCGGTACACCACGAACCGCCGTGGGTTCTTGGCGCCGGCGGGGGCGGGGTGGTTCGCGCCCGCCTCCACGCGGGAGTTCTGCGGCAGCCTCATGCGAGCCATGGCGGTCGTCTCCGCTGGTCGTCGTTTCCGCTTCCGTCCCGGCGGGGCCGTCCGTCCGTCCGCGCCGGGGGCTAGTAGCTCCGTTCCTGGGGGGGGAAGGACTCGACCTCATCGGTCAGCGTGCCGAGGCGCACCGGGCGGTAGCCGAACTCCGGCGCCGCGCCGTCGGGGAGCCGGCACAGGGTGTGTTTGAGCCAGTTCGCATCGTCGCGCTCCGGGTAGTCCTCGCGCGCGTGCGCCCCCCGGCTCTCGGTGCGGTGCCCGGCCGAGTGCATCGTGACCACGGCCTGGCGGATGAGGTTGTCCAGCTCCAGCGTCTCCACCAGGTCGGAGTTCCACACCAGGGAGCGGTCCGAGACCCCCACCTCGTCCATGCCGGCGCGGCACTCGTCGATGAGGCGGCGCCCTTCCTCCAGCACCTCGCCGGTGCGGAACACGGCCGCGTTGCTCTGCATGATGCGCTGCATCTGCAGGCGGATGGAGGCGGTCGGCCGGCCGCCGCGGGCGTGCCGGAGCGCGTCGAAGTGCGCGAGCGCGCGCTCTTCGGACCCTCCCGGCGGCGGCGGGTGGGACTCCCCGGGCGCGATGACGGCGGCGCAGCGCTCGGCCGCCGCGCGCCCGAACACCACGAGGTCGAGCAGCGAGTTCGAACCCAGGCGGTTCGCGCCGTGCACGGATACGCAGGCGCACTCCCCGACCGCGAACAGCCCCGGCGCCACCGTCTCCGCGCCGCCGCCGTCCACCGTCACCACCTCGCCGTGCACGTTGGTGGGGACCCCGCCCATGTTGTAGTGCACGGTCGGCAGCACCGGGATGGGCTCCTTCGACACGTCCACCCCGGCGAAGATCCTGGCCGTCTCGGCGATGCCCGGCAGCCGCTTCTCGACCACCTCCCGGTCCAGGTGCTCCAGGTGCAGGTGGACGTGGTCGCGCTCGGGGCCGACCCCCCGGCCCTCGCGGATCTCGATGGTCATCGAGCGGCTCACCACGTCGCGCGAGGCGAGGTCCTTGGCGCTCGGCGCGTACCGCTCCATGAAGCGCTCGCCCTCGGAGTTGGTGACGAACCCGCCCTCGCCCCGCACCCCCTCGGTGATGAGGCAGCCCGCGCCGTAGATGCCGGTCGGGTGGAACTGCACGAACTCCATGTCCTGCAGCGGCAGCCCGGCGCGCAGCGCCATGGCGTTGCCGTCGCCGGTGCAGGTGTGCGCGGAGGTGCACGAGAAGTACGCGCGGCCGTAGCCCCCGGTCGCGAGCACCGTCGCGTGCGCCCGGAAGCGGTGCAGGGCGCCGGTGTCGAGGTCCCAGGCGAGCACCCCCCGGCACGCCCCGTCGTCGTCCATCAGCAGGTCGAGGGCGAAGTACTCGATGAAGAACTCGGCGTCGTGCTTCAGCGACTGCTGGTAGAGGGTGTGCAGGATGGCGTGGCCGGTGCGGTCGGCTGCGGCGCAGGTGCGCTGCGCGATGCCCTCGCCGTAGCGGGTGGTCATGCCCCCGAACGGACGCTGGTAGATGAGGCCCTCCTCGGTGCGCGAGAACGGCACCCCGTAGTGCTCGAGCTCCAGCACGGCGGGCATCGCCTGGCGGCACATGTATTCGATGGCGTCCTGGTCGCCGAGCCAGTCCGAGCCCTTGACCGTGTCGTACATGTGCCAGCGCCAGTCGTCCTCGCCCATGTTGCCGAGCGCCGCGCTCATGCCGCCCTGGGCGGCGACGGTGTGGCTGCGGGTGGGGAAGACCTTGGTCACGCACGCGGTGGAGAGGCCGCGCGCTGCGAGGCCCAGGGTGGCGCGCAGCCCGGCGCCGCCGGCGCCGACGACCACGACGTCGCAGGTGTGTTCGACGATGGGATAGGCGGCGGCCATGCGCGGCTAGCTCCCGAAGGAAACGCGGAGGATGGAGACGATGCTGACGGCGGCGAGCGCCACCGCGGCGAACTTGACGGCGACGATGCTCGCCACCTTGAGGGCGGGCGCGTGCACGTAGTCCTCGATCACCACCTGCAAGCCCAGCTGGGCGTGGTGGAACAGCGCCACCGAGAACAGCACCCAGAGCGCCGCCGCCAGCGGGTGGGCGAGGGCGGCGCGCGCGGCCTCGTAGCCGCTGCCGGCGAGCGCGACCGCCGCCGCCGCGAAGGCGAGGCCGAGCGGCACCAGCGCCGCCGCGGTCAGCCGCTGCGCCCACCAGTGGCGGGTGCCTTCGCGGGCCGCGCCCGCGCCGCGGACCACCGAGAGGGGAGTGCGGAACTTCATCTCAGGCCGCTCCCCCGAAGGCGTGGGCCGCGGCCCACGCGGCGGCGGTGAGCAGCACGGAGGCCGCGAGCGCCGCCCATCCGCTAGCGTGGGCGGCGCCGAGATCGAGCCCGAGGCCCGCGTCCCAGAACAGGTGCCGGACCCCGTTGCAGAGGTGGAAGAAGAACGAGAACGTCCAGGCGAGGAGCGCGAGGCGGCCGGGCCACGAGCCGAACGCGGCCTCCACCGCGGCGAACGCCTGCGGCCCGATCGCGAGCGCCGCCGCCCACCACGCGAAGGCCACGGCGCCCAGGCACAGGAAGATGCCGGTCGCCCGGTGGGTGATGGAGAGGACCGAGGTGATCTGCGGCCGGTAGATCTGGATGTGGGGCGAGAGGGGGCGCGGGCTTGGGTCCATCTTCTGTCTCGAACGCGGCTGCTCTCGTGCGTGGGACCGGCCGCGGGCCGTCCCGGGGGTTCGCCGTAAGGATCCGCGCCCATCCGCATAGAGGCGATCGGATCGACTTTTGTAGGACATTCTCCCGCCGTGCTCCACGGCGCGCTGCGGGCGCTAGTCTAGCGCGTCGCGCTCCGTTTTTCCCGACCTTCGAGGAGGCCGCCATGCTTCGCGATCCGCCGTCCGCCGCCGCCATCGGCTTCGATCTGCTCCCTTCCCGGAGCCTCGCCTGCGCTCTCGCCGCTGCGCACGCCGGCGGGGCCGCCGCGGTCTGCATGAGCGCCGCGCCGCCCTGGCTCGCGGCGCCGCTGCTGGCGCTCGCCGCGGCGAGCCTGGCGCGCGCGCTGCGGCGCCACGCCTTGCGCCGCGCGCCGGACGCTGCGGTGCGCCTGGAATGGGGCGGCGGCGGCGGCGCGCCGCGGGTCGTGTTCGCGGACGGGGGGGCGTGCGAGATGCGTCCGCGGGCGCCGCCGTTCGTCCATCCGGGGCTCGTGATCCTGCGCCTCGAGCAGGTCCCCGGTCTTCCCGACGGCGGCGGCCCCGGTGCGGGTCTCCGCGGTCTGCGGGGCTTGCTCGAGCTGCGGAACCTGTGGGGTCTGCGGAGTCCGCAGGATTTGCGGCGCTCGTGGAACCCGCGGCGCCGGATGTCCCTGACGGTGCCCGCGGACGCGCTCGCCGCGCGCGCCGACCACAAGGCGCTCCGCCGCCTCCTGCTCCAGGGAGGGACGGGGCCGTGAGCGGGGGCGCGGCACTCGCTCCCGGCGGGCGCCTGTCGCGGGCCGCGGGGGAAAGGCGGGGCGAGGCGGAGGTCGGAGAAGCCGGCTGGCCGGCCGCGGCCTGCCGGGACGCGGCGGTCCACGACGCGGTGCGTATCCTGGGGCTCGATCCGGCGGCGGCGCCCGCGAGCGGGTATGATGCGCGCGGTCCCGAAGGCCGGTACCGGATCGCCGGATGCCTCGCCGCCGACCCCCTCGTCGCGCCGCGCGCCTTCCCCCCGGGCGAGTGGGACCGGGCGCTCCTCGTCTCATTCGATCCGGAGCTGGAACCGTTGGCCATCCACGAGCTGACACGCGAGGCGGCCCTCGCCGGCCGCTCCGTCCCGGTCCTGCGGGCGGGCGG
>CAZSPS010000147.1:0-14832 GCA_964608875.1 uncultured Ectothiorhodospiraceae bacterium | reverse complement strand
GACTTCGTGACCGAAGGGCAGGAGGTGGAGCCGGTGGCCGCGCCGGCGCGGCCGGGGCGTCCGGCGCCGGCGCGGCCACCGGCTCCACCTCCTGCCCTTCGGTCACGAAGTCCTGCCCCACGGTGATGACCGTCACCTCGTGCGGCAGCCCGGTGAGCCAGATCCCCTCCGGGGTGTCCTCGACCACGTCCACCGGCCGGAACCGCACCCGCCCGTCCGCGTCCACCGTCTTCAAGCCGACGGCACCGTCGTCCGCGAGGCTGAAGAGCGCCGGCGAGACGAAGTGGGCCATGATGGTGGCCACCTCGATCGAGAGGTCGGCGGTGAGCCCCTCGCGCACCGCGTTGCCGGGGTTCGCGGCCTCGACCTCGACGCGGTAGGTGCGGGCGGCGGGGTCGGCCGCGGGGGCGATGTAGCGCACCGTGCCCGCGAGCCGCTGCCCGCCGATGCCGGTGGCCATCGCCGTCATGCCGGGGCGCAGCCAGCCGACGGCCCGCTCGGTGACGCTGCCGACCACGAGGATGGGGTCGAGGTCGATGATCTCGGCGAACGCGTCCCCCTTCCGCAGGTAGTCACCCACCTCCGCGTGCCCTTCGAGCAGCACCCCGTCGAACGGCGCACGCACGCGCGTGCGCTCGACCTCGATCTGCATCTGCTCGACCGCGGCCTTGGCCGCATCGACGTCCGCCTGCGCGGCGGCCAGCGCCTCGCGCGAGCTGAGCCCCCGGCCGGCCAGCGCGACGGTCGCGTCGTGGTGCAGGCGGTGCCGGCGAAGGCGCGCCTCGAACTCGGCGAGCCGCGCCTCGCGCTCCTCCACCGCCATGCGTCCGAGCAGCTTCCCCGCGCGCACGGCGTCGCCGCGCGCCGCCGCGACCTCGACCACCCGGCCCTCGGTCTCCGAGCGCAGCTCCACCCGGCGGTTGGCCTCGGTGCGCCCGCGCACCGTGATGGCCACGGTGTGGGGAACGGCGCTCATCCGCTGCACCCGCACCGTGCGCAGCGGCGCGGGCGCGCGCGCCGGCTGCTGCTGCGCCGCGGCACCGGCGCCGCCGCCGTCGGCGGGCGGGGTTGGCTCGGACGGTCCGAGTTGCCCGGACAGCAGCCACCCGGCCACGGCGAGCGCGAGGACCAGCGCGACGATCGCGGAAGTGCGCATGGAGACGGGACCTCAACCCGGGGCGCGCAACGCGAGCCCCTTGAGCAGGACGAACGCCTGGAACAGCGGGAAGTCCTCGAACGCGAGCCGCGTGGTCCCGGTGTCCGCCGGCGCTTTTCCTGCGCCGGCGCTCTCGAGATGGCCCGGCAGGTCGCCCTCGCGCATGACGAAGCCCGCGTCCACCGTGCGGGTCTCGAGCGGCGGCAGCACGATGTCCGGGACGATGCCGCGCGCCTGGATGGAGTGGCCCGCCGGGGTGTAGTAGCGGGCGGTGGTGAGCATCAGGGCCGATTCGTCGTCGAGCGGGAGGATGGCCTGGATCGAGCCCTTGCCGAACGTGCGGGCGCCGACGACCACCGCCCGCCGCTGGTCCTGCAGCGCCCCCGCCACGATCTCCGCGGCCGAGGCCGAGCCGCCGTTGACCAGCACCACGATGGGCGCGCCGTCCAGCTCGTCGGGCGGCCCCGCCCCGTACTCCTCGCGCGACCCGGGGTCCCGCCCCTCGGTATAGACGATGAGCCCCTCGGACAGGAAGGCGTCCGCGACCGCGACGGCGCCGCTCAGGAGCCCCCCCGGATTGTTGCGCAGATCGAGCACCACCCCGTCGAGCGGCCCGCCGTTCTCGTCCTCGAGCCGCCGGATGGCGTCGAGCAGGCGGGCGCCGGTATGCGGCTGGAAGCGGGTGATCCGGACCTGCGCGAAGCCCGGCTCGAACAGCTCGTACTTGACGCTCGCGACCTCGACGATGTCCCGCACGATGGTGAACTCGAGCGGCCGGTCCTCGCCCGCGCGCACGATGGTGAGGGTCACCGCGGTGCCGGGGGCGCCCCGGATGCGCTTCGCGGTCTCGGCGGCGGTCATGTTGCGCACGGAGTCGCCGTCCACGTGCGTCACGACGTCGCCCGGCAGCAGCCCGGCCTCGTAGGCCGGACTGTCGTCGAGCGGGGTGATGATGCGGATGAGGCCGTCCTCGGCGGCGATCTCGATGCCGAGGCCGCCGAACTCGCCCGAGGTCCCCTCCTGCAGCCCGGCGTAGTCCTCCGCCGTGAGGTAGGCGGAGTGGGGGTCGAGCCCGTTCACCATGCCCTCGATGGCGTGCAGCAGCAGCTCGCGGTCGCTCACCGGCAGGACGTACTCGCCCTTGATGAGCTCGAACACCTCGCTCAACGTCTTCAGCTCGCCGATCGGGAGCTCTTCCCCGGCTTCGCCGAAAGCCGGCCCGGCGCCACCGGCCGCGAGCGCCGCCGCGAGGGCCAGGGTGCGCCCGGCCCGCCCGAGGGCCGCGGTGCGTCGGTTCATGTCGTTCCTTTGGCGTTTTGCGCGCGCCCGGCTAATATACCGGACCCGTGGGCGCCGCGTGCCGCCGCGGGGCCGTTTCCTTCGCACTTCCGGACCCTTCGGCTCGATGGAACAGTTCGCCCAATTCCTGCTCGGCCACCCGGTGCTGGCCCTCGCCTTCGTGGGGCTCGCCGGCGCCCTCGCCTGGACCTTCGTCGCAGGCGCGGGGCCGGGGCAGCTCCCGCCCGCCGACGCGGTGCGCCTCATCAGCCGCGAGGACGCGGTGGTGTTCGACCTCCGCCCGGACGGCGAGTTCCGCGGCGGCCACGTCATCAACGCGGTGCACGTGCCCCAGGACCAGCTCGAGGGGCGCCTCGCGCGCCTGCGGCGCTACCGCCAGCGCCCGGTGATCGTGGCGTGCCGCACCGGCCAGCAGTCGGCGCGCGCCGCCGCCCGCCTGAAGTCCGATGGGTTCGAGCGGGTGTTCCGGCTCCAGGGGGGCATGCTGGCGTGGCAGGGCGCGGACCTCCCGCTCACGAAGGCCTGAACGTGCCGGCTTCCCCCATGCCGCAGAGCGCCTCGCGGTGAACCCCCGGCTCGTGCGCGTCTACACCAAGGACGTGTCGTTCGAGAGTCCGCTCGCGCCCGCGGTCTTCCGCGAGGAGTGGAACCCGGAGGTGGAGATGAGCCTCCAGGCGGGCGGGGCGCTGGTGCAGAGCGGCCTGCTCGAGGCGAGCCTCAAGGTGAACGTCGACGCCCGCCTCGGGGGGCGGACGGCGATGATCGTCGAGGTGGTGGTCGCGGGGCTGTTCGCCGTCGAGGAGGAGGGAGCGGGGGAGGAGGAGGTGGCCCGCGCCGTCGGCGTGACCTGCCCGGCCATCCTCTATCCCTACGCGCGCGAGACCGTGACCAGCCTCTCCGTGCGGGGCGGGTTCCCGCCCTTCGTCATGCAGCCGGCCGACTTCGACGAGCTCGACCGGCAGCGCCGGGAAGCGGGCCCGGACGGGCGCGGCGCGGAGTGAGCGGCGCCGCCGGCTGCACGGGAGACGCCGCGGGGGAGGCGCCCGCCCGCCGCCCGTCCGCCGGCTCCGGACCCCCGGTGGCCGTGCTCGGGGCCGGGTCGTGGGGCACCGCGCTCGCCCTGCTGCTGGCCCGCAACGGGCGCGCGGTGCGGATCTGGCACCAGGACGCCCGCGCCGCCGCGCGCCTGGCCGAAGAGCGCGAGAACAAGCGCCGTCTCCCCGGCCATCCCTTCCCCGACGAGCTCTCGGTCGAGCCCGATCTCGAGGCCGCGGTGGGGTCGGCCGGCGAGGTGCTGATCGCGGTGCCGAGCCATGCCTTCGCCGAGGTGCTCGCGCGCGCGGCGCGCGCCGCGCCGGCCGCGGCCGGCATCGCCTGGGCCACCAAGGGCCTCGACCCGGACTCCGGCCGCTGGCTGCACGAGGTCGCGGTCGACGCCCTCGGCAGCGCCGCGCGCGCCGTCGTGGTCTCGGGTCCGACCCTCGCCCGCGAGGTGGCCGAGGGGTTGCCGGCGGCGGTGGCGGTGGCGTGCGCGGACCTCGAGCGCGCCCGCGGTCTCGCCGCGCTCCTGCACGGCCCGCGCTTTCGCGCCTACGCCAACGACGACGTGGTCGGGGTCTCGGTGGGGGGCGCGCTCAAGAACGTGCTGGCGGTGGCGGCGGGGGCCGCGGACGGGCTCGGGCTCGGGGCCAACGCCCGCGCCGCCATCGTCGCGCGCGGCCTCGGCGAGATGCTGCGCCTCGGAGAGGCGATCGGCGCGCGCCCCGCCACCCTCATGGGCCTTGCGGGGCTCGGCGACCTGGTGCTCACCTGCACCGACGACCGGTCCCGCAACCGGCGCTTCGGCCTCGCGCTCGCGGCGGGGGACGGCCCCGGCGAGGCCATGGCGCGCATGGACGGGGTGGTGGAGGGCGCGCCCGCGGCGCCGGCGGTGCTCGCGCTCGCGCGCCGGCTCGGGGTCGAGCTGCCGATCACCGAGCAGGTGGCGGCGGTGGTGCGCGGCGACGCGACCCCCCGCCAGGCGGTGGAGGCCCTGCTGGCGCGGGCGCCGGCCGCGGAATACCACGACGAGGAGTGACGAGGATGGACGCCGCCGAATACCGCCGCCAGGCCCACCAACTCGTGGACTGGATGGCCGACTACCTCGAGACCGTCGAGTCGCACCCGGTCCGCTCCGCGGTGCGGCCGGGGGAGATCGCATCCAGGCTGCCGGAGTCCCCCCCGGAGGAGGGCGAGCCGTTCGATCGCATCTTCGCCGACTTCGAGCGCGACCTCCTGCCGGGGGTCACGCACTGGCAGCACCCGTCGTTCTTCGCGTACTTCCCGGCCAACTCGAGCCCGCCCTCGGTGCTGGCCGAGATGCTGACCGCCGCGCTCGGGGCGAACTGCATGCTGTGGCAGACCTCGCCCGCCGGCACCGAGCTCGAGACCCGCGTGCTCGACTGGCTGCGGCGGATGATGGGGCTGCCCGAGGGCTTTACCGGGGTCATCCAGGACACCGCCTCGAGCGCCACCCTGTGCGCCGTGCTGGCCGCGCGCGAGCGCGCGACCGGCTTCGACACGAACCGCCGCGGCGTGTCGGAGGGCGACCGGCTGCGCATGTACACCTCGGCCGAGTCGCATTCCTCGGTCGAGAAGGCGGTGCGCATCGCGGGGCTCGGGGGCGAGGCCCTGCGCGCCGTGCCGGCCGGCGGGGACATGGCGATGGACGTGGCGCGCCTCGAGGCGATGCTCGCGGAGGACGCGGCGGCGGGCCTCAGGCCGGCGCTCGTGGTGGCCACCCTCGGCACCACCGGCGCTTCGGGCTTCGACCCGCTCCGCCCCATCGGCGAGCTGTGCCGGCGCCACGATGCGATGCTCCACGTGGACGCGGCCTGGGCGGGCACCGCGGCCATCGCCCCGGAGTACCGCTGGATGCTGGACGGGGCGGAGTACGCGGACAGCCTCGTGGTGAACCCCCACAAGTGGATGCTGGTGAACTTCGACTGCTCGGCCCACTTCGTGCGCGATCCGGCCGGGTTCGTGCGCACGTTCGAGATCCTCCCCGAGTTCCTGCGCACGGCCGAGCACGGGCGGGTCATCGACTACCGCGACTGGGGCATCGCGCTCGGGCGGCGCTTCCGCGCCTTGAAGCTGTGGTTCGTGATCCGCAGCTACGGGGTGGAAGGGCTGCGCGCCGTGGTGCGCCGCCACGTCCAGTTCGCCGCCGAGCTGGCCGCCGCCGTCGAGGCGGAGCCGGACTTCGAGCTGGTGGTGCCGCCGCGCCTCGCCTTGCTGTGCCTTCGCTACCGCCCGCCCGGGGTCGACGACCCGCGCGCGCTCGACGACTTGAACGAGCGGCTGCTCGGGGTCCTCAACGACAGCGGCCGGCTGTACCTCACCCAGACGCGGGTGGGGGGCGCCTACGTCATCCGCTTCTGCGTGGGGCAGAGGGCGACCGAGCGCCGCCACGTGGAGGCCGCCTGGGACTTCATCCGGGAGGCCGCGAGGGGGCTTCCGCGCTGATGGGCGGGCGCCTGCGCCTGCGCACCCTGCGGCGCGCGCTCAAGGTCGGCGCGCTGACGGCGCTCTTGCGGCCCCTCGCGCGCTGCCCGACCGCGTGGCGCCCGGCGCTCGCGCGCCTGTTCGGGGCGGTGTGGCGCCGGGCCGACCCCCGGCGGCGGCGGATCGCCGAGGCCAACCTCGCGTACTGCTTCCCGGAGCTGACGGACGGCGAGCGCACCCGGCTGCTGGCCGAGCACTTCCGCTCGCTCGGCTTCGGCATCCTCGAAGTGGCCATGGCGTGGCGCGCGCCCCCGCGCGCCTTGCGCAAGGCGGTGCGGGTCTTCGGGCGCGAGCACCTCGACGCCGCCCTCGCGCGGGGGCGGGGCGCGATCCTCGTCTCGGGACACTTCACCACGCTCGAGGCCGGGGCGCTCCGGATCAGCCTCGACGCGCCCGTGGACGGCATGTACCGGGCCAACCGCAACTCCACCATGGAGCGCGCGCTGCGCACGGGGCGCCAGCGCTTCGGCGCCCGGCTGGTCGCCCGCGACGACGTGCGCGGGCTGCTCCGCCGGCTCCGGGCCAACCGGGCCGTGTGGTACGCTCCGGACCAGGATCTGGGGCTCGCGCATGGGGTGTTCGCGCCGTTCTTCGGGCGGCCCGCGGCCACGGTCACCGCCACCTCGCGCATCGCGAAGGCGACCGGCGCGGCGGTGCTGCCGTTCCGGGTGGAGCGGCTGGAGGGCGGGCGCGACTACCGGGCGGTGATCGAGCCGGCGCTCGAGGGCTTCGCGGAAGAGGACGAGGGCGCGGCGGCGGCCCGCATCAACGCCATCATCGAGCGCTGGGCGCGGCAGCGCCCGGAACAGTACCTTTGGGTCCACCGCCGGTTCAAGACGAGGCCGCCCGGCGAGCCCTCCCTGTACGAGGACTGAACGCCATGGAACCCGCACTGCGCGAAACCTGGGAAGTCCGCAAGCCGGCGGTGCGCTCGGCCGCAGGCGTGGTGGCGAGCCAGCACTACCTGGCGTCGGAGGCGGGCGCGCGGGTGCTCGCCGGCGGCGGCAACGCGGTGGACGCGGCGGTCGCCGCGGGGCTCGCCATCGGCGCCGTCGAGCCCTGGATGAGCGGGCTCGGCGGATGCGGGCAGATGATCGTGCTGCCGGCAGGCGAGGAGCGGGCGTGGGCGGTCGACTTCGGGCTCGTCGCCTCGCGCCATCTCGACCCGGCCGACTACCCGCTGGCCGAGGGCGGCGGCTCGGACCTCTTCGAATGGCCCGCGGTCGAAGAGGACCGGAACCTGATGGGGCCGCTCGCGATCGCGGTCCCCACCTACGTGGCGGGGATGGCGGCGGCGCTGGAGCGCTTCGGCACCCGTTCCTGGGCGGACAGCCTCGCGCCGGCCATCGAGCTCGCGGAGCGGGGGTTCGACGCCGACTGGTACGCCACCCTCAAGATCGCCTCCGCCGCGCCGCGTCTCGCGCGCGACGAGGAGTGCCGGCGCGTGTTCCTGCCGGGCGGCTTCCCGCCGTGCTCGGAGTGGGGCGGCCCGCCGCCGCGGCTTCGCATCGAGCGGCTCGCCGGCACCTTGCGCCGTCTTGCGGACGCGGGGCCGCGCGACTTCTACGAGGGCGAGATCGCCCGTTCGCTCGCGGCCGACGCGCGCCGCCTGGGGGCGCGGCTGGGGGAGGACGACCTGGCCGCGGTCGAGGCCCGCATCGGCGAGCCGCTCGCCATCCGCTACCGGGACGCGGTGGTGCACGCGCCGCCGGGGCTGACCGGGGGGCCGAGCCTCGCCCGCACCCTCGAGCTCCTCACCCCCGGGCTGGCGGCGGAGGCGGGGGCGGCGCCCGGCCCCGCAGCGTGCCTTGCCTATGCCGATGCGCTCGCCACCGCCTACGAGGAGCGTCTCGCGCGCCTCGGCCACGACGCCGAGGCCGCCATGCCGGCGTGCACCACCCATCTCAGCGTGACCGACCGCGAGGGCAACCTGGTCGCCCTCACCCAGACCCTGCTCTCCCTGTTCGGCTCGCGCGTGATGTTCCCCTCCACCGGGGTGCTCATGAACAACGGGGTGATGTGGTTCGACCCCCGCCCCGGCCGCCCGAACTCCATCGCGGCGGGGCGCCGGCCGATGTCCAACATGTGCCCGGTGGCGGTGGCGGCGGGCGGCGGGCGGCGCTTCGCGCTCGGCGCCTCGGGCGGGCGGCGCATCATGCCGGCGGTGGCGCAGCTCGTCTCCTTCCTGGTCGATTACGGCATGGACCTCGAGACCGCGTTCCACGCCCCGCGCATCGATGCGAGCGGGGGCCCCGCGGTCGCGCTCGACCCGCGCTTCCCGCCGGAGGCGGCGCACGCGCTCGCCGCCCGCCACCGGGTCGAGAGCTGGCCGAACGGGGTGTACCCGGCGATGTACGCCTGCCCCAACGGGGTGGGCGCGGCGGCGGACGGCGAGCGGGTCGGCGCCGCCTTCGTCATGTCGCCCTGGTCCCTCGCCGCGCCGGCGGACCCGCCGCCGGAAGGACGGGCCGGAGGCGGGGGAGGAGGAGGATGAAGGGCGCGGCCGCCGCCGCGCTGATCCGCTCGCGCCGCACCATCCACGAGTTCCGCGAGGAGCCCGCGCCGCGCGAGCTGGCGCTCAAGGCCATCGACCTCGCCCGCTGGGCGCCCAACCACCACCTCACCGAGCCCTGGCGCTTCTACCTCCTCGGCCCCGAGACGGCGGAGGCGGTGGCGCGGCTCAATGCCGAGCTGGTCACGGAGGAGCAGGGCACCGCGGCGGGGGCGGCCAAGTACGAGCGCTGGCGCCGCATCCCGGGCTGGCTGGTGGTGACCTGCGAGCGCTCCGGCGACCCGCTGCGCTCGCGCGAGGACTACGCGGCGTGCTGCTGCGCGATCCACAACCTCTCGCTCTACCTGTGGAGCGAGGGGGTGGGGGTCAAGTGGACCACCGGGGCGGTGACCCGGGACCCGCGCTTCTACGACCTCGCGTGGATCGATCCGGAGGCGGAGACGGTGGTGGGCCTGGTGTGGTACGGCTACGCGGCCGAGGTCCCGAACCCCGCGCGCCGGCCGGCCGGCGAGGTCTCGGTCACCCTGCCCTGAGGCCTGCGCGCGCGGGGGCTGGGGGTCAACCCCACAGTCCGGGCGGCGGCGGGGCGAGCGCGCCCTGCGGCCCGTAGTCGAGGCCGGGGGTGCGGTCGCGGGCGAGGAGGAGGGGGCCGTCGAGGTCCACGAAGCGCGCGCCCTGGGCCGCCAGCACGGCCGGGGCCATGGCGAGCGAGGTCCCCAGCATGCACCCCACCATGACGCCGAAGCCGCCCGCGCGGGCGGCGGCGGTGAGCGCGAGCGCCTCGGTGAGGCCGCCCGTCTTGTCGAGCTTGACGTTCACCACGTCGTAGCGCCCTTCGATCGCCGCCAGGTCGGCGCGGGTGTGGCACGACTCGTCGGCCGCCACCGGCACCGCGCGCGTCATGCCGGCGAGCGCTTCGTCCGCGCCGGCGGGCAGCGGCTGCTCCACCAGCTCGACCCCGGCCGCGGCCAGCTCCGGCAGCCGGCGTTCGAGCTGCTCCGGGGTCCACGCCTCGTTCGCGTCCACGATGAGGCGGGCGCGGGGCGCGCCCTCGCGCACCGCGGCCACCCGCTCCATCACCCGCTCCCCGTCGAGCTTGACCTTGAGCAGCGGGCGCGCCGCGTGTCGCGCCGCCGCCGCCCGCATCGCGTCCGGCTCGTCGATGCCGAGGGTGAAGGCGGTGGTCACGGGCGCGGGCGCGGGCAGCCCCGCCGCCTCCCACGCGCGCCGCCCGGCGCGCTTCGCTTCGAGGTCCCAGAGGGCGCAGTCGATGGCGTTGCGGGCCGCCCCCGGCGCCAGCGCGTGCGCCAGCTCCTCGCGCGAGAGTCCCCGTTCGAGGTCTCCGCGCAGCCCCTCGATCGCCGCCACCACCGCGTCCACGCTCTCGCCGTAGCGGGGGTAGGGGGCGGCCTCGCCGCGGCCCGCGGCGCCGCCGCCGCGCAGCTCCACCAGCACCGTGTGCGCCTCGCTGCGGGCGCCGCGCGAGATGCGGAACACCCCGGCGAGCGGCCACGACTCGCGGCGGACGGCGAGCGCGGGCACTTCAGAGGATGGCGTCGAGGAGGGGCTCGACCCCGTCGCCGCGCGAGGGATCGACGCAGGGCAGCCCGAGCTCGTCCTCGGTGCGCCGCAAGAGCGCCTCGGCCTCGCCGGCCGTCTGGTCCTGGGTGTTGATGGAGACGCCGGCGAAGCGCACGTCCGGGCTCACCACCCGCGCCGCCGTCAGGTTGGCCTCGATGCAGTTGCGGAGCCCCGGCAGCGGCCGGCCGGGGAGGCCGCGCATGTGGGTGCGCACGGGCTCGTGGCACAGCACCAGCGTATCGGGCTGCGCGCCGTGCAGCAGCCCCAGGCTGACCCCGGCGTAGGAGGGATGGAAGAGCGAGCCCTGGCCCTCGATGAGGTCCCAGTGGCGCTCGTCGTTCGCCGGGCAGAGCTGCTCGATGGCGCCGGACATGAAGTCCGACACCAGCGCGTCCACCGCCACGCCCGAGCCCTCGATGAAGATGCCGGTCTGACCGGTGGCGCGGAAGTGGGCGTCCACCCCGCGCGCCTCGAACCCCCGGTAGAGCGCGAGGGTGGTGTACATCTTGCCCACCGAGCAGTCCGTGCCCACGGTCAGCAGGCGGCGCCCGGTGCGCGGCTCGCCGGTGCCGACGGGGAAGCGTTCCCGGGAGTGGCGGACGTCGTGCAGGCGCCGTCCGTGGCGGCGGGCCGCCTCCGCCACCTCGGGGATGTCCTCGAGCCGGGTGTGGAGGCCGCTCGCGACGTCCATGCCGGCGGCGAGCGCCTCCACCATGGTGTCGATCCAGTCCCGGCCGAACACCCCGCCCCGGTTGACCACCCCGACCAGCAGGGTGCGCGCGCCCCGCTGCCGGCCCTCGGCCACGGACAGCTCGGGCAGGTCGAGCGCGGGCGCGCAGCCCGGCAGCCGCAACTGCCCGACGCACGCATCGGGCCGCCACTGGTAGACGCCGATCGCGGTCTTCGCCGCCAGCGCGTCCTCGGCGTCCCCCAGGAACAGGAGGTAGGGCAGATTGATGTCCATGGTGCGGACAATATAGCCTTTCCCCCGGTAGGGGGACCACTTGCGGCGGCGGGGAGCGGCCCGATGGCGGCCGGCGGTATGCGGGATTCGAGCGCGGTTCCGAACGTGTTGACGGTGGCGGGCTCGGACAGCAGCGCCGGGGCCGGCATCCAGGCCGACCTCAAGACGTTCGCCGCCCTGCGGGTCTACGGCTGCTCGGCGATCACCGCCCTCACCGCCCAGAACACCCGCGCGGTGGAGCGCGTGTACCCCGTGCCGGCGGCCATGATCGAGGCGCAGATGGACGCGGTGTTCGCCGACGTGCGGGTGGCGGCGGTGAAGGTGGGGCTGCTGCCGACGGCGCGGGCGGTGCGGGCGGTGGCGCGCGCGCTCGCCCGCCACGGGGCGGAGAACGTGGTGTACGACCCGGTGATGGCCGCGAGCACGGGCGCGGGGCTGCAGGCGCCGGCGGCCTTGCGGGCGGTGCTCGAGAGCCTGCTGCCGCAGGTCACGGTGGTGACCCCGAACGCGGCCGAGCTGGCGCGGCTCGCGGGCGCGGCGCGCGCGCCGCGCGGCGGCGCCGAGGCGGAGCGGGCGGCGCGGCGGCTGCTCGCCGCGGGTCCGAGGTGGGTGCTCGCCACCGGCGGCCACTTGCCGGGGCGCGAGAGCCGCGACCTGCTGCTCGGTCCGGCCGGCGGGGCGGGCGGCGCGGCGGCGTCGGCGCGCGCGAAGTGGTACCGCGCGCCCCGGATTGCCACCCGCCACGGGCATGGCACGGGCTGCACGCTGTCGTCCGCGCTCGCGGCCCGCCTCGCCCTCGGCGACGAGGTCCCGGCGGCGGCGGCGGCGGCCAAGGCCTACCTCGGGCGCGCCCTCGCGGCGGCGGGCGAGGGGCTGGACGTGGGGCGCGGCCCGGGCCCCCTCAACCACTTCTTCGCGGCGTGGAGGCGGCCGGCGTGAGCGGCGGTCCGGAGGTTGCGGCAACCGCGGCGGCGGCCGAGGGCTGGCCGCACGACGGGCCGGACCGGGGCGCGCTCGCGGGCTTCGCGGACGAGCTGGCTGACACTGCGCGCGCCGTCGTCCTGCGCTACTTCGGTACCGGGGTCGAGGTCGGCTACAAGGCCGACGACTCTCCGGTCACGGTGGCCGACCGGGAGGCGGAGCAGGCGCTCTCCGCCCTCATCCGGCGGCGCTGGCCCGAGCACTCGGTGCGGGGCGAGGAGCTCGGCCGGTCGGGGCCGTCCGGCGCGCGCTGGGGCTGGGTGCTGGACCCGATCGACGGCACCCGGAGCTTCGTCACGGGCCGGCCCCTGTTCGGGACGCTGATCGCGTTCCTGGACGGCGAGCGCCCCATCCTGGGGGTGATCGATCTCCCGGCGCTCGGCGAGCGCTACGCCGGCGCCGCCGGAGGGCCTGCGCACCGCAACGCCCGGCCGTGCCGCACGAGCGGGTGCGCCCGGCTCGCCGACGCCCGCTTGAGCGCCACCACACCGGACCTCTTCGACTCCGGGGAGCGGGCGGCGTTCGACGCGGTGAGCGCCGGGGCGCGCTTCCGGACCTTCGGCGGCGACTGCCACCAGTACGCCCTGCTCGCGGCCGGCCACCTCGACCTGGTGATGGAGGCCAGCCTCGCCCCGCACGACTTCCTGGCGCTGGCGCCGGTCGTCGCCGGGGCGGGCGGGGTGGCCACGGACTGGGACGGCGCGCCGCTCACCGCCCGCTCCGGCGGCCGGGTGCTGGCCGCCGCCACGCCGGAGCTGCACCGGGCCGCGCTCCGGGCCATCCGGGCCGCCCGTTGAAGCGCCTGCTGGTCCTCTACCACAGCCAGACCGGCCATACCGAGGCGATGGCCCGCGCCGTGGCGCGCGGCGCCGGGAGGCCGGAGGTGGCGGAGGTCGAGGTGCGGCTGCGGCGCGCGGCCGACGCCGGCCTCGACGACCTGCTCGGCGCGGACGCGGTCGCGTTCGGCACCCCGGAGAACTTCGGGCAGCTCTCCGGCGGCATGAAGGACTTCTTCGACCGCACCTACTACCCCGCCCAGGGCAAGGTGGAGGGGATGGCGTATGCGGTCTTCGTCAGCGCCGGCAACGACGGGCGGGGGGCGCTCGAGGCGCTGCGCCGGATCGTGCGGGGCTATCCGCTGCGCGAGGTGCGCGAGCCGGTGGTGGCCCGGGGCGGGCTCGACGCCGCCTCGCTGGAGCGCTGCGAGGAGTTGGGCCTCGCCCTCGCCGCCGGCCTCGAGGCCGGCATCTACTAACGCGGAAGCGAAGGACTAGCCGGGGCGGGAACGAAGGCGGGCTTCCAGCTCCCTCACCCGCGCCTCCGCTTCGGCCAACCGCGACTCCGCTTCCCGCCTGCCAGCTTCCGCTTCGAGGCGTCCCTCCCACTCCTCTTCCTCCGTCGGGAGCCGCTTGCCCGTCTGCGGGTCGCGGAACCGCAGCGTCCCGTCCTCTTCCACGTACAGCTCCAGGCCGAGCACCTCGCTGTGCAGCCCCGGCCGGCCGCCCTTCGGGCGCCGCGGCGCCGCCAGCGTCAACGGCTCGTACTCCCCGTCCACCAGACGCAGGCCCAGCAGCGCCGGATCGTCCTCTTCCAGCGGGTCGAACTGGAAGTACTCCTCGACTCCGAGCGTGCGGTAGATGCCGGGTTTCACCGTCCGGTCCCGGCGCCGGGTGCTGCGCGAGGTGACCTCGAGCACGAACTCCGGGCCCCTGCCTCCTTCCTCCCAGATCTTCCATACGGTACGATTCCGGTTGCCCGCGCCGCGCACCACGAACAGGTCCGGAGCGACCGATGCATCCGGGTTGCCTTGCTCGTAGTGCACGAACAGGTTGCGGCCCACGTACACGCCCCCATGGGGGCGGAACCAGTTCTTGAGGGCGAAGCGCGCATCGTCGATGACGTCGGCGTGCCGGCTGGTCTCACCCACCGGACGGCCGTCCCACGGCGGGTAGTAGAGCTCGTCGGAATCGTCGGCGGCGTCCGGCTCGAATGCGGTGCTCGGCGCAACGGCCGAGGCTGGCGCCACGGCGGCTTCCCGCGCGGCGGCGGCTCTGGATGCAACGGCGGCGGCTGGGGTCATGGGAGTGCCCTCCGGTTCCTTGCTGCGGGCGCACCGCGCCACGGTCGTCCCGCAGCGCAGGCGGCGAGAGTACCACGGCGTGGGGTAGGGTTCGGCGGTGCGCGGACATGGCGCGATCTTGCACCGTCGGCCCGCTCTTGTCTGTCGGATACAGTCTCGACTTTTGTAGGAATTTTCGCCGTTTGTCGTAAGGAAAATGCTTACGGCGGCGGGTTTGCGGCGGTGTCTGCGAGGGGGGCGTCGTCCGATACGCGGTGGAACCACTCGCGGACCTCGTGCGGGGCGCGGCCGTCGACGTGGGCGGCGCCCCGCCCCGCCTCGAGGTCGGCGCGCGCGACGATGCGGGTGTCGAGGCTGACCCGCACCCGCCCCGTGCGGTTCGGCCGGCTGGCGTGGAGATGCGCGCCGGAGAAGCACACCAGGTCGCCCGGCTCGACCGTCACCGCCAGCCCGTCCTCGTCCTCCACGCTGCCTCGGAACTCGGGCAGCAGCGGGTAGCGGCCCGGCGCCTCGCGCAGCCGCTCGACGTCCCATTCCGCGCTCCCGTTCGGCACCGGCCGGTCGAAGAGGGCCGGCCAGACGACCAGGGTCGCCCCCGGCGGGAGCGGGTACACCGGACCCCACAGGTTGATCTGGGACATCAGGTTCGAGCCCCAGGTGTCGCGGTGCGGGGGCAGGTCGCGTATCCGCCGGTCGGCGTGCGACTCGCCGCTCGG
>CAZSPS010000146.1:0-2523 GCA_964608875.1 uncultured Ectothiorhodospiraceae bacterium | reverse complement strand
AGCGCCGCCGCATCGGCCGCGAACGCGCGCGCGTCGTCGCGGTAGAGGTTGCGCGGGAACTGGTCGAGGGCGATCACCGCCGCGATCACGCCACGCGCCGTCGCGCGCCAGCTCTCCGGCGCCCCCTCCTCGCGCAGCGCCTCGTGCAGGTCCGAGAAGCGCTCGCGCACCTTCGCGTCGACCGCCTCGCCCCCCATGAACCAGTCTTCGGGAGCCAGCTCGCCGAACCAGAACGCGAGCACCTCGTCGATGCGCGCCGGGTCGCGGGCGGCGGCGGGGCCGGTCACGGCGCCGCCTCCCCTTCGCCGCCCTCGCCGCGGCCGGCGCGCGCCAGCCCCTCGGCCCGCACCTCGTCCAGGGTGGCGCCCGGCGACAGGGCGCGCGGGTCCGTCGCCACCTCGATCAGCGAGAGCCCCCGGTGGGCCAGGGCCGCGTCGAGGGCGGCGTCGAACTCCGCGTCCGTCTCCACCCGCACCCCCTCGCCGCCGAAGCTCCGGGCATACATCGCGAAGTCCGGGTTGACGAGGCCGGTGGCGTGCACCCGCTCCGGGTAGTGCCGCTCCTGGTGCATGCGGATGGTGCCGTACATCCCGTTGTTGGCCACGATGACGGTGAGGTCGGCGTCGTACTGGCGCGCGGTCGCGAGCTCCTGCCCGGTCATGAGGAAGCAGCCGTCGCCCGCGAAGCACACCACCTGCCGCTCCGGATGCGCCAGCGCCGCGGCCACCGCCGCCGGCAGCCCGTAGCCCATCGAGCCCGAGGTCGGCGCGAGCTGGGTGCGGTACGCGCGGTACTCGAAGTACCGGTTCACCCACGCGGCGTAGTTGCCGGCGCCGTTGCACACGATGGCGTCGTCGGCCAGGCGCTCGCGGGTGCGGGCCACCACATGCTCCAGCCGCACCGCGCCGCCCGCCCGCCCCGCCGCGCCCGCCGCGTCCGCGCGCGCCGCCGCGCCCGTGCGGTAGTCGGCCGCGCACTCGCGCGTCCAGCACCGGCGAAGGCCCGCGCTCCCGCCGTCGGCGGGCGCCATCGCCGCGAGCGCGCCCGCGAACGAGGCGGCGCCGGCGTTCACCGCCAGGTCCGGCCGGTACACCCGCCCCAGCTCCTCCGCGCCCGCATGCACGTGCACGAAGCGCATGCGCGGGTTGGGGACGTCGACCAGGCGGTAGCCGCCGGTCGTGATCTCGCCGAGGCGCGCGCCGAGCGCGATCAGCAGGTCGGACTCGCGGATGCGGGCGGCAATCCGCGACTCGAGGCCGATGCCGGCGTGCCCGCAGTAGTTGCGGTGGCGGTTGTCGATGTAGTCCTGGCAGCGGAACGAAGCGCACACCGGCACCTCGTGCTCTTCGGAGAAGCGCGCGAGATCGCGCGCCGCCGCCGCCGACCAGCCGCCGCCGCCCACGATCAGCATCGGCCGCTCGGAGGCGGCGAGCAGCGCCCCGAACGCCTCCACGTCCTCCGCCGCCGCCCGCGGCATGCCGGGGGCGGCGGGGGCCGCGTCCGGCACGTCCGCGCGCGCCGCGAGCACGTCCTCCGGCACCGCCAGCACCACCGGCCCCGGCCGGCCCGCCTGCGCGGTGTGGAAGGCCCGGCTCACGTACTCGGGGATGCGGGCGGTGTCGTCGACCTGCGCCACCCACTTGGCCATCTCGCCGTACATGCGGCGGTAGTCCACCTCCTGGAACGCCTCGCGGTCCAGCATCCCGCGCCCGACCTGGCCGACCACGAGCACCAGCGGGGTCGAGTCCTGGAACGCCACGTGCACCCCGGCCGCCGCGTTCGTCGCCCCCGGCCCGCGGGTGACCATGCATACCCCGGGGCGCCCGGCAAGCTTGGCGTGGGCCTCCGCCATCATCGCCGCCCCGCCCTCCTGACGGCAGACCACGGTGGCGATGCGGGGCAGGTCGTGCAGCCCGTCGATGGCGGCGAGGAAGCTCTCGCCGGGCACCAGGAACACCCGGTCGCAGCCCTGGATGGCGAGTTGGTCGGCGAGGATGCGGCCGCCGTGACGAAGGTTCTCCATGGCGCGCGATTCTAGTACACTCGGCCCATCGCGTTCCTGACAGAGGGGGTAACGCAGCGATGACGGACTCGAAGCCAGCGGCTTCGGCAGCCTCCGGCATGGGGGGGGGGGGGGCGACTCTGGCGCACCCCGCGCCTCACGCTCCTAGGCGGGTTGGATGCCGACGGGAGCATGGTCCCGATGGGGTGGTTCAACGCGGGCGACCCGAAGACCAATGCGGGGGCCACGGAGACCTACCAGGCCGGTTTCATGAATGGAATGACGTACTACTATCACACCGGCCCGTCGTAGCCGGGCGGAAGAGGGAGGTAGCGCAGCGATGACGGACTCGAAACCGAAGGTGGCGGCAGCCTCCGACATGGGGGGGGGGGTCGCCCGTGGCGCACCCCGCGCCTCACGCCCCTCGACGGACTGGGCACCGACGGGTCCATCATCCCGATGGGGTGGGCGATGGAGGGAGAACCGAAGACCCATTTCCGAAACGCGGAGTCCCGATTTGG
>CAZSPS010000145.1:0-5222 GCA_964608875.1 uncultured Ectothiorhodospiraceae bacterium | reverse complement strand
GCCGGCTTTCCTGCATGGCCATGAGCAGCGGGATCTCTTCGCGGCAGGGGGCGCACCAGGTCGCCCAGAAGTTGAGGACGAGGACCTTCCCGCTCCATTCCTCCGGCCCGCGCAGGCGGCCGTCGAGGTCCGGGAGGGAGAAGTCCGGGCGCAAGCGGTGCAGCACGGCGGCGTCGGGCGTGGGTGCGGGTGCGCCGCCGGCCGCCTCGCCGGAGGGAGGCGCGCCGCCGTCCGCGGGGGAGTGCGCGGGCGGCCCGCCGCCACCGAAGTAGCGGCCGGCGCCCCACCCGGCCGCGAGCGCGGCCACCGCCGCGAGCGCGAGCAACGCCGTGCGCATGATGCCCCCGTGCCGTGTCGTGCCGTGCCGCCCGCCCCTAGGCCGCGCCGGTCAGCGCGCCGGTCACGCTGGCCGCGAACTTCCCGGCCTTCACGAAACCGACGGTGCGGTAGCGCCGCCGCTCCACCCGGTCCGGCCCGAAGAACAGGATCGCGGGCGGCCCGAGCACGCCCAGGCGCTTCATCAGCGCCCGGTCGCGCTCGTCGTTGGCGGTCACGTCGGCCCGCAGGAGCAGCGCATCGCCGAGGGCGGCGCGCACCCGCGGGTCGCGGAACGTGGAGTCCTCCATCTCCTTGCAGGACACGCACCAGTCGGCATAGAACTCGAGCATGACGGGGCGCCCCTCGGCGCCCGCCCGCACCAGGGCCGCTTCGAGCCCGTCCGGCCCGCCGAGCCCCTTCACCGCGGCGAACTCGAGTGCCGGCCGCTCGGGCGGGAACCCGACCCCGGCGAGCGGCCGCAGCGGGTCGGCGGCCCCGGTCACGGCGCCGGTCAGCAAGGCGAGGGCGTAGAGCGCGGAGGCGAGCGCACCGGCGGCGGCAGCGGCCCGCCGCATCCCCGGACGCCGCCGGGCCGCCGGCAGGGCCTCTTCGGCCACGGCCCCGATCCCGGCACCGTCCCCGGCCTCGACTTCGGCCCCGGCCCGCAGCGCGCGCGCGGCGCGCACGAGGAGCAGCGCCGCCGCCGACACCACCAGCGCCCACGCGGCGAGCGCCGCCCAGCTCGGCAGCACCCGCTCCAGCAGGAAGGCCGCGACCCCGAGCAGCACCACCCCGACCCACTGGCGCACCGCCTCCATCCACTGCCCCGCGCGCGGCAGCAGCCGCCCCGCCGACGCCCCGAGCGCGAGCAGCGGCGCCCCCATGCCGAGCCCCAGCGCAAACAGGGCGAGGGCGCCCCGCAGCGGATCGCCCGCCTGGCCGATGTAGAGCACGGCGCCGGCGAGCGGTGCGGCCACGCAAGGCCCGACGACGAGGGCGGAGACGAAGCCCATCGCCAGCGCCCGCGGATAGCCGCCGCGCCGCCGGCCGAGCCCTTCCGGCGAGCGCATCCAGCCGTCGAGCCGCGACTGCCAGGCGCTGGGCAGCTGCAACTCGTAGAGCCCGAACATCGACAGGGCGAGCGCCACGAACACCGCGCTCACCGCGCCGAGCGCCCACGGGTTCTGCAGCGCGAGCTGGACGTTCTCGCCGAGGAGACCCGCGATGCTGCCGACCGCGGCATAGGTGAGCGCGCTCGCGAGCACGTAGGCGAAGGAGAGCAGCAGCCCCCGCGCCGGGCCGGCCGCCCGCCCCTCGGCCACGAGCAGGGAGGAGAGGATCGGGATCATCGGGAACACGCACGGCGTGAACGCGAGCGCGAGCCCGAAGCCGAAGAAGGCGGCGAGCACGAGCAGGAGCCCGCCCGCGGAGAGGGAGCGGGCGATGCGGTCGGTCTCCGAGAGGCCGAGGTCCGCGGCGGCGAAGGCCGCGCCCCCCGCTCCGGCGCCGCCGGGTCCGGCCGCCGCCGCCGACGCCACCGCGACCCATCCCGCGCCGGCGCCGCCGGCGTCGAGCGGCAGCGCCACGACCTTCCTCACGGGCGGATAGCAAAGCCCCGCATCCGCACAGCCCTGGTAGACCACGGCCAGCTCCACGGCGCGCGGCGGCGCGCCCGCGTGCGCGAGCCGCACGGCCGCGACCGCCTCCGTGCGGAACACCTCGACCGGCCCGAAGTACGGGTCCTCCTGCGCCTCGCCCGGCGGCAGCTCGACCCCGGACAGCGTGGTCCCCGAAGGCGGTTCGCCCGCGAAGGCCGCGCCGATGCGCTTCCGGTAGAGGTAGTAGCCGGGCTCGATCCGCCAGCGCACGAACGCGCCGGCCGGCCCCTGGGCCGCCACTTCCAGGCGGAACGCCTCGTCCGGGTGCAGGAACCGGGGCTCCTCGTCCCCGGCGCCGGCGAGCAGCCCCTGCAGGAACCCGGACGACGGAGCGGCGGGCGCCGCCGTCGCCGCCGCCGTCGCCGCGCCCTCGTTGCCGGCCGCCGCCGCCGCGCCCGGCAGGACGAGCAACGCCCACCCCGCCGCCACGAGCGCGCGGCGCAAGGCCGGCAACCGATTCCCGGCGGGCCGTTTCATGCCCGAATGATAATCCAACCCCTTGACTTGCCGAAAGCCGCCCCTATGATTAGCACTCGCTCCGGGTGAGTGCTAGCAAACGCCTCGCGGCGTGCGCCCGCCTCCCCCCGGCGATCACGGCCGCGGCGGCCGGCCGGAGTCCCGAAGCGGGGCTCCCGCGGCCCGCGGCGCTCGGTTCAACCGCGGAATCAGGAGATTTCCGATGAAGATACGACCCCTCCACGATCGCGTGATCGTGAAGCGGAAAGAGGAGGAGCGCACCTCCCCGGGCGGCATCGTCATTCCCGACACCGCCGCCGAGAAGCCGATCCGAGGCGAGATCACCGCCATCGGCACCGGCAAGATCCTCGAAGACGGCTCGGTGCGCAAGCTCGACGTCAAGGTCGGGGACGAAGTCCTCTTCGGCAAGTACTCGGGCACCGAGGTGAAGGTCGAAGGCGAGGACCTCCTCGTGCTGCGCGAGGAAGACATCATGGCGGTGATCGAGGGCTGAGTCCGGGCTCCGGACCGGTCGAGACACACGCACAAGCACAAGCAAAGGCCCGCAACCGGCAGCGCGCCGGCCGGCCGGCAACCTGCTGAGGAGAGACAACCAGATGAGCGCAAAAGACGTACATTTCGCCGAAGAGTCCCGTCAGGCACTCTCGCGCGGCGTCAACGTCCTGGCCAACGCGGTCAAGGTCACCCTCGGTCCCAAGGGCCGTAACGTCGTGCTCGAGAAGAGCTTCGGCGCCCCCACCGTCACCAAGGACGGGGTCTCGGTCGCCAAGGAGGTCGAGCTGAAGGACAAGTTCGAGAACATGGGCGCGCAGATGGTGAAGGAGGTCGCCTCCAAGACCTCCGACGTGGCCGGCGACGGCACCACCACCGCCACCGTGCTCGCACAGTCCATGATGCGCGAGGGCTTGAAGGCGGTCTCCGCCGGCATGAACCCGATGGACCTCAAGCGCGGCATCGACAAGGCGGTCGGCGCGGCGGTCGAGGCGCTCGGGAAGATGAGCGAGCCGGTGAAGGACAGCAAGGCGATCTCCCAGGTCGGCGCCATCTCGGCGAACTCGGACGAGGAGATCGGCAAGATCATCGCCGACGCCATGGACAAGGTGGGCAAGGAAGGCGTCATCACCGTCGAAGACGGCAGCGGGCTCGAGAACGAGCTGGACGTGGTCGAGGGCATGCAGTTCGACCGCGGCTACCTCTCGCCGTACTTCATCAACAACCAGGACAGCATGAGCGCGGAGCTCGACGACCCCTACATCCTCCTGCACGACAAGAAGGTCTCGAACGTCCGGGACCTCCTGCCGGTGCTCGAGAACGTGGCCAAGTCCGGCAAGCCGCTCCTGGTGATCGCGGAGGACGTGGAGGGCGAGGCGCTCGCCACGCTGGTGGTGAACACCATCCGCGGCATCGTCAAGGTGTGCGCGGTGAAGGCGCCCGGCTTCGGCGACCGCCGCAAGGCGATGCTGGAGGACATGGCCATCCTGTCCGGCGGCAACGTCATCTCCGAGGAAGTCGGCATGAGTCTCGAGAAGGCCACGCTGGAGGACCTCGGGCGCGCCAAGCGGGTCATCATCGCCAAGGAGGACACCACCATCATCGACGGCGCCGGCCAGAAGTCCGGGATCGACGGCCGGGTGAACCAGATCCGGCAGCAGATCGAGGAGACCTCCTCCGACTACGACCGCGAGAAGCTGCAGGAGCGGATGGCGAAGCTCGCGGGCGGCGTGGCGGTGGTCAAGGTGGGCGCCGCCACCGAGGTGGAGATGAAGGAGAAGAAGGCGCGGGTCGAGGACGCGCTGCACGCAACCCGCGCCGCGGTCGAGGAAGGCGTGGTCGCGGGCGGCGGCGTGGCGCTGGTGCGGGCCCAGGAGTCGGTGACCAAGCTCAAGGGCGCGAACCATGACCAGAACATGGGCATCTCGATCGCCCGGCGGGCGATGGAGGAGCCGCTGCGCCAGATCGTCGCCAACGCGGGCGGCGAGCCGAGCGTGGTGCTGGCCGAGGTGGCCAAGGCCAAGGGCAACCAGGGCTTCAACGCCCAGACCGAGACGTTCGGCAACATGATGGAGATGGGCATCCTCGACCCGACCAAGGTGGTGCGGGCGGCGTTGCAGAACGCGGCCTCCATCGCCGGGCTGCTCATCACCACCGAGGCGAGCGTGGCCGAGGCGCCCAAGGACGAGACGCCGCCTGCGATGCCGCCGGGCGGCGGCATGGACGGCATGGGCATGATGTAGCGGGGCCGCCCCGCCGCACACGGCCACGGGCCGGGCCTCCCGCCGCTGCCGCCGCGCGGCGGCGGGGGGTCCGGCCGAATCGTATCCGCGCCCGGCGCAATCGCAACCGCCATCGCCGGAGCCGGGCGCCCGGTCCCTCCGGTATCATGCCGCGCCCATGAGCCTCCCTCCGGCCCCGGCCCAGGCCCCAGCCCCGGTCCCGTCCGCCGCTCGCTGGAGCGACCCGGCGAACGTCGCCACCGACCTCCTGCTCGCGTTCGTGCTGCTGCTGCCGTTCGAGCCGTTCTACAACGCCCCGCTGATCCTGCTCGCGCTCTTCGGCATCGGGCGCATGCTCTCGGGCCGCACGCGGCTCGCCGCCCCCGAGAACCGCTTCCTCGGGGTCGCCTTCCTTTGCATCTGGCTGCCCATGCTGGCGTCCCTGCCCGATGCGGTGAGCTTCGACGAGTCGCTGCGCAAGGCCGCGAGCCTTTGCATCTACTACTTCGCCGGGGTCTACGTCATCGCGACCTGCACCCGCTTCCGGGACCTCGAC
>CAZSPS010000144.1:0-4795 GCA_964608875.1 uncultured Ectothiorhodospiraceae bacterium | reverse complement strand
ATCCATCTGCTCCTGGAGCTTCCATGCATGCTGCAGCATGTCTCCGACCTTCATGAGCGTTGCTCCCTCGTGTGATTGCGGCTGCCGCACGATGGCGGCGGCGGTGCGGCGCGCTATTCCGGCGGCGGCTGGACGGAGTCGGGCTTCAGCTCGCCCTCGAACCGCTGGACCACGTCCTGTACGTCGGGGGTCCCACGCAGCGCGCGGGCGGCGCGCTCGACCCGTTCCCGGTCCTGGCGCGCGCCGCGCGCGGCCGGGGACTCGCCCTCCTGGTCCTTCACCTCGATCCGCAGCCGCACCGCGCTCCCGAGGAGCGCGCCGAGCGCCTCGGCGAGCATCTTCTCGGTGGACCCGGTCCACAGACTGGAGTGCCCCCCGGGGCTGAGCTCCAGCACGACCTCCGCCCCGTCGTGCCGGCGCAGGGTGCAGTTGTTGGCCAGCTCCCTCGCCATGCCCCGGAGGCCCCGGGGGGCACTCCAGTCTGTGGACCGGGTCCACCGAGAAGATGCTCGCCGAAGCGCTCGGCGGGCTCCTCGGGAGCGCGGTACGGCTGCGGATCGAGGTGAAGGACCAGGAGGGCGAGTCCCCGGCCGCGCGCGGTGCGCGCCAGGACCGGGAACGGGTCGAGCGCGCCGCCCGCGCGCTGCGCGGGACCCCCGACGTACAGGACGTGGTCCAGCGGTTCGGGGGCGAGCTGAACCCCGACTCCGTCCAGCCGCCGCCGGAATAGCGCGCCGCACCGCCGCCGCCATCGCGCGGCCGTCGCAATCACATGAAGGAGCAACGCTCATGAAGGTCGGAGACATGCTGCAGCATGCATGGAAGCTCCAGGAGCAGATGGATCGGGTCGAGGAGGAGCTCTCCGCCCTTGAGGTGACGGGGAGCGCGGGCGGCGGAGCGGTCACGGTCACCCTGAGCGGGCGGTTCCACGCGCGCGGGGTGAGCATCGACGAGAGCTTCGTCGGCTCCGACCGGGAGATGCTGGAGGACCTCATCGCCGCCGCCATCAACGACGCGGTGGTGAAGGTCGAGGCGGCGAACCGGGAGCGGATGGCCGGCGTTACCTCCAAGCTCGAACTCCCGATCGATCTCAAGCCCTCGTCCTGATCCCGGCTCCTTTTTTGGCCCCGGCCCCGGCCCTGATTCCGACCTTGAGCCAGGTCCCGACACCATCTCCGGTCCCGACCCTGGTCCCGGCTCCGGCTTCGTCTCCGGCCTCGGCGCCGCCCCCGGCCCCGGCGTGATGGCGGACGGCGACCTCATCGGCGGCCTCGTCGACGCCCTGCGCTGCCTGCCGGGGGTCGGCCCCCGGACCGCACGGCGCATGACCTGGCACCTGCTCGAACGCAACCGCGACGCCGGCCGCCGGCTGTCCGCCGCCCTTGCCGAGGCGATGGACCGGGTGGGCCGCTGCCGCGAGTGCCGCACGCTCACCGAGCACGAGGTGTGCTCCATCTGCTCCAGCCCGCGCCGCGACCGCGCCCGCATCTGCGTGGTCGAGAACCCCGCCGACGTCGAGCGCATAGAGGCGGGTACGGACTACCGCGGCGTCTACTTCGTGCTGATGGGGACCCTCTCTCCCCTCGACGGCATCGGGCCGGGCGAGCTGCGGCTCGACCAGCTCGCCCAGCGCCTCGCCGAGGGCGGAACCACGGAGCTGATCCTCGCCACCGGCGCCACGGTGGAAGGCGAGGCCACGGCCCACTACCTCGCCGAGATGGCGCGCGAGCGCGGGGTGACCGCGACCCGCCTCGCCCAGGGGGTGCCGCTCGGGGGGGACCTCGAGTTCGTGGACTCGGGCACCCTCGCCCACGCCTTCTCCGACCGCCGCGAGGTCGTGTTCTGACGCCGCCGCCTCAGCCCCCAGGCTCCGCCGCGACCAGCGCACGGTAGCCGGCGAGCCGCTCGGGGTCGATGTCCGCCGCCGCCGCCACCGCGCAGCCGGGCTCGAGCAGGTGGCGGCAGTCGCGGAAGCGGCACCGCCCGGCGTAGCGCCGGATCTCGGGGTATCCGTAGGCGATCCGGTCCACGGGCAGGGGCCACTCGCCGAAGTCCCGGATGCCCGGCGAGTCGATGATGGAGCCCCCGCGCGCCAGCGCGTACAGGACGGCCGTCGAGGTGGTGTGCCGCCCCTGCCCGCCGCGCCGCGACAGCGCGCCGACGGCCGGCTCCGCCCCCGGCGCGAGCCGGCGCACGAGCGAGGACTTGCCGGCGCCCGAGAGTCCGGCCAGCGCCCCGGTCCGGCCCCGCAGGGCGCCGGCGAGCGCCTCCACCCCCTCGCCGGTGCGCGCGCTCGTCTCGAACACCGCATAGCCGATGCGGCGGTAGGTTCCGAGGTCCGGTTCGGCCCGGCCCCGGCCCCGGTCCCGGCCGCGCAGATCGACCTTGTTGAGCACGAGGGCGGTGTCGAGGCCGAGATGCTCCGCCCCGACGAGGTGGCGGTCGAGGGCCGGGCGCGGGGTCTCGGGCTCGACGGCGATCACCACCAGCAGCAGGTCCACGTTCGCGGCGATGAGCTGCTCGCGGCCGGCCGGCCGGGGCCGGGCCAGCACCGAGCGGCGCTCGGCGACCGACTCGATGACCGCCTCGCCCCCTTCCAGGGGCCGCACGGTCACCCGGTCCCCCACCACCACGGGGCCGTGGCGGCGGCGCGGCAGGCAGGTCCAGGCCGCCCCCGAGCCGTCGCGCACCTCGATCCGGTTGCCGCGGCGGGCCGTCACCACTGCGGCGGTGCTCATCGGCGGGGGCCGGGGCGCAGGCCGGGACACGCGGCGGCGTTCGGGCTAGAATGCCGCGTTGCCAGGGCCGACGACTCCGGGATGGCGCAGGATCCGCGCAATTTGGTATGGATCGATCTCGAGATGACCGGGCTGCGGCCCGAGTCCCATCTTATCATCGAGATCGCGACGGTCGTGACGAACTCCTCGCTCGAGATCGTCGCCCGCGGCCCCGAGATCGCCATCCGCCAGCCGGAGGAGGCGCTCGCCGCCATGGACGAGTGGAACACGCAGCACCACACCGCCTCCGGCCTGCTGGAGCGGGTGCGGGCGAGCGCGTACACGACGGCGGACGCCGAGCGCGAGACCCTCGACTTCGTGCGGCAGTGGGCGCCGGAGCGCGCCTCTCCCATCTGCGGCAACTCCATCTGCCAGGACCGGCGCTTCCTCTACCGGCACATGCCGGACCTCGAGCGGTGGTTCCACTACCGCAACCTCGACGTGAGCACGATCAAGGTCCTTGCTTCGTGCTGGGCGCCCGAGGTGGCGGAGGGGTTCGTCAAGGCCAACGCCCACCGCGCGGGCGAAGACGTGGTCGAGTCGATCCGGGAGCTCCGCTACTACCGCAAACGCCTGTTCGCCTGACCCCGGCTCCGGACGCCTTCGCACGAGGCCCATTCGCCCGACTCCGCCCCCGGACGCACCCATGACGCACCTCCGCCGCGCCGACCCCGGCCGCGCTTCCGGCCCCGGCTCCTTCCGGGACGCCTCGCTGCGCACCGTGGCGGAGGTGCGCGCGCTCGAGCGCCTCGCGATCGAGGAGGGGGGCCTGCCGGGGGCGGAGCTGATGGAGCGGGCGGGCGCGCGCGCGTTCCGCAGCCTCGCCGCGCGCTGGCCCGAGGCGCGCCGCGTCACGGTGGTGTGCGGCGCGGGCAACAACGGCGGCGACGGTTTCGTGGCCGCCCGCCACGCGCGCGCCGCGGGCCTCGAGGTGCGCGTCCTCGGGGCCGGCGACCCGGCGCGCCTCGGCGCGGACGCGGCCGCCATGCTCGAAGCGATGCGCGGCGCGGGAGTCGAGCTCGAACCCTTCGCCGCCGGCCCCCTCGAGGGGGTGGTGGTGGACGCGCTCTTCGGCACCGGCCTCGCGCGCGAGGTGCGCGGCGCGCCCGCGGCGGCCATCGCCGCCATCAACGCCGCGCCCGGCCCGGTGCTCGCGGTCGACGTCCCCTCCGGGCTCGACGCCGACACCGGCGCCGTCCACGGCTGCGCCGTGCGCGCCGCCGCCACCGTCACCTTCATCGCGCCCAAGCGGGGCCTCCTCACCGGCGAGGGGCCGGAGCACTGCGGGGCGCTCGAATGCGACCCGCTCGGCGTGCCGCCGGCCTTCTTCGAGCGCGTGCCGACGGCGGCGCGGCGCCTCGACTACGACGACCCCGCCGCCCTGCCCGAGCGCCGCCGCCACCTCCGCCCGCGCGCGCGCGGTGCCCACAAGGGCAGCCACGGCCACGTGCTGGTGGTGGGGGGCGACCTCGGCTTCGCGGGCGCGGCCCGGCTCGCGGCGGAGGCCGCGGCGCGGGTGGGGGCGGGACTCGTCAGCGTCGCCACCCGCGAGGCGCACGCGGCGGCGGTGAGCGGCGCGCGCCCGGAGCTCATGAGCCGGGGGGTGGAGAGCGAGGACGAGCTCGCGGCCCTCGCCGGGCGGGCCACGGTGATCGCGCTCGGACCCGGACTCGGACGCGGCGCATGGGGCCGGCGGACGTTCGAGGCCGCGCTCCGCCTCCCCGCCCGGCCGTTCGTGCTGGACGCGGACGGCCTCAACCTCCTCGCGGACCTGGGCGCGGACGCGCCGCGCCGGAGCGACTGGGTCCTGACCCCCCACCCCGGCGAGGCGGCGCGGCTGCTCGGGACCTCCGCGTCCGCCGTCCAGGGCGACCGGTTCGCCGCCGCCGCCGCCATCCGCGCCCGCTACGGGGGGGTGTGCGTACTGAAGGGGGCCGGCACCGTCGTGGACGCGGGGGAGGGGCCGGCCGGGGTGTGCGTGCACGGGAACCCCGGCATGGGCGCGGGCGGCACCGGCG
>CAZSPS010000143.1:0-4124 GCA_964608875.1 uncultured Ectothiorhodospiraceae bacterium | reverse complement strand
CCGTCCTTGCCCCCCGGCGCGAACGTGTAGAGGTAGTCCCACCGATCCGGGTGGAAGGTGTCGTCGACCGCCGGGGCGCCGAGGAGGCGGAGCACCTCGTCGCGCGTCATGCCGGTCTCGAGGCGGGCGAGCTTGGCCTCCTCGAACGCGTTGCCCTGGCGGATGTCGGGCCGGTACACGCCGGGCAGGTCCGAGAGCCTCGTCGTGCATCCCGCCGCGAGCAGCGCGGCCGTCAGGACGACCGCCGCCGGCGCCGTCATGCGTCCGCCCCCGCCGCCCGCCGCACGGCGCCGAGCATCTCGTGCGCATGCGCGAGCGACTCGGCCGTGATCTCCTCACCGGCCATCATGCGCGCGATCTCGCGGGTCCGCTCTTCGCCGTCCACGCCCTGCACCCCGATGCTGGTCCCGTCCCCGTCCGAGCGCTTGTGCACCACCAAGTGGCTCCGGGCCTGGGAGGCGACCTGGGGCAGGTGCGTCACGCACAGGACCTGGCGGCCGTCGGCGAGCTTTCGCAGGTAGCGCCCGACGAGCTCCGCCACCCGCCCGCCGACTCCGGTGTCGATCTCGTCGAACACCATCACCGGGAGCCCGCCGCGGGTGGAGACCAGGATACCAAGAGCGATCCGCGATTGCTCGCCCCCCGAGGCGATGCGCGCGAACGAGGCCGGAGGGTGTCCGGGGTTGGTGCGCACCCGGAACTCGACGTCGTCGAGGCCGGTCGCGCGCGGCTCCGGCGCGGGGTGCATCGACACCAGGAACTCGCCGCCCTCGATCCCGAGCTCGTGCATCCGCTTCGTCACCTCGCCGGCGAGACGCCCGGCCGTCTTCTCCCGGCTCGCGCGCAGCCGCGCGGCCGCTTCGCCGTACCGCTCCAGCAGGTCCTTGCGCCGCGCCTCGAGCGCGAGCACCCGGCCCTCGCTCGACTCGAGCGCTTCCAGCTCCGCCTGCAGCGCGGCCAGCCGCTCCGCGAGCCCGTCGGGGTCGACGCGGTGCTTGCGGGCGGCGTCGTGCAGCGCTGCCAGCCGTTCCTCGACCGCCGCGACCCGCGCCGGGTCCGTGTCGATGCCCTGCACCAGGGCGTGCACCGCCGCGCCCGCCTCGGCGACGTGGACCAGGGCGGCCTCGAGCAGCTCACGCGCGGCCGCGGTCGTCTCCGGGAGGCGGCGCTCGATGTCGGCGAGCCGCTTCAGGGCGCCGTGCAGCAGGGAGTCCGAAGCGCGCTCCCCGCCCGTCAGCCGCTCCTCGATCTCGTCCGCCGCGGCCCGCACCTCGACCGCGTGGGCGAGGCGGCGGAGCTCGGCCCCCAGCTCGTCCGCCTCGCCCGGCCGCGCCGCGAGCGCTTCGAGCTCGTTGCACTGGTAGCGGAGGTATTCCGCGCGCCGTTCGCGTTCCTCGTCCCCGCCCGCCCGCGCCGCCTCCAGCTCCGCTTCGACGGCGGCGAGCTCGCGGTGCAACTCCGCGGTGCGGGCCGCCAGCTCGCCGTGCCCGGCTCCGGACGCCGCGTCGAGGATGCGCAGTTGGTGCGCGGGCCTGAGGAGGGCGTGGTGGGAGTGCTGGCCTTGCAGGTCCACCAGCCGGGCGCCGAGATCGCGCAGCACGCGCGCCGATACCGGGGAGTCGTCCACCCACGCGCGCGAACGGCCGTCGCGCGAGACCCGGCGGCGCAGGATGAGGTACTCGTTCCCGTCCTCGCCCCCATCCTTGCCGCCGCCGCCGAGCCCCAGGGCGCCGCGAAGCTCCGCCAGCTCCGGCTCCAGGTCCGGGTGCGGGTCGAAGGTGGCCGTGACTTCGGCCTCCCCGGCGCCGGGGCGGACCAGGTCGCCGCTCGCCCGGCCGCCGAGCGCGAGCCCCAGGGCGTCGACCAGGATCGACTTGCCCGCCCCGGTCTCGCCGGTGAGCGCGGTCAACCCGGCGCCGAGGTCCACGTCGAGCCGGTGGATGATCGTGAAGTCGCGGATGGCGAGATGGATCAGCACGCGGGAAAGCCGGGACGCCGGGAGCGCGGGCAGGCTAGCACGCGCGGGCCGTGCGGTGCTAGATTCCGGGGCCGCCGAACCGCCGCCTGCGGAGAGCGAATGGACCGGAACAAGCGCGACGAGCTCCCGCTCGGGGAGCGCGCCCAGCACCTGCTGAAGCTGCTCGTGGAGCAGTACATCCGCGACGGGCACCCGGTCGGGTCCCGCACCCTGTCGCGGGACCCGGCGCTCGGCCTGAGCCCCGCCACGATCCGCAACGTCATGGCGGACCTGGAGGAGCTGGGGCTCATCCACTCCCCCCACACCTCGGCCGGCCGGGTTCCCACCGCGCAGGGCTACCGCGTGTTCGTGGACGACCTGCTCACCGTGCAGCCGCTGCGCTCGGCCGAGGTCGAGCGGCTCGCGAACGACCTCGACGCGGAGGCCCGCACCGCGGCGGGGACGGGGGATGCGGTCGAGGCGGCGTCGCGCATGCTGAGCGAGTTCACCCGCTTCGTCGGGGTCGTCACCGTCCCCCGCCCGAGCCAGGAGTGCCTGCGCCACGTCGAGTTCCTGCCCCTGTCCGGCAACCGGGTGCTGGTGGTCCTGGTGCTGAACCGCCAGGAGGTCCAGAACCGGATCATCACCACCGACCGGGTGTACACCGAGCGCGAGCTGCAGCAGGCCGCGAACTACCTCAACGCCCACTACGCCGGCCGCGACCTGGAGGAGACCCGGAGCGTGGTCCTGAACGATCTGCGCCACGTGCGCGACCGGCTCCAGGAGATGATGAGCGGGGTGGTCGAGATGGCGGACAAGGGCTTCCGCTCCGGCGGCGCCGGCGGCGGCGACTTCGTGGTGCGCGGCCACACCAACCTCATGGATGCGGAGGAGCAGGACATGGACCGGCTGCGCCAGCTCTTCGACGCGTTCGCCGAGCGGCGCAACCTCCTGCACCTGCTCGACCGGTCGCTGGGCGCGGAGGGGGTGCAGCTGTTCATCGGCGAGGAGTCAGGCTACGACGCGCTCGACGGCTACAGCGTGGTGACCTCGCGCTACCAGGTGGACGGCGAGGTGGTGGGGGTGCTGGGGGTCGTCGGCCCCACCCGCATGGCCTACGATCGGGTCATCCCGGTGGTCGACATCACCGCCCGGCTGCTCGGCGCGGCCTTGAACCAGCGCCAGTAGCGCCCATCTGCCGGTAGGTCTCCCGGCCCGCGCGGCGGCGCCGGGGCGGACCGGTCCCAATCGTGGAGGAGCATCCGTGCCATCAAACGCCCGGAGGGGGAGCGCAGAGGCCCCCGGCGGCCCGGCAACGGCCGGCGCCGAAGACCCGAACGCGGAGCGGCCGGCGGCCCCGGTCGACGGCGCCGCGTCCGCATCCCGTCCTCCGGGAGAGGAAGCCGGGGGGGACGGTGCGGAGGCCGGCGCGGACGGCGCCGGGTCCGGACCGGACGGAGCGCCCGCGGCGCCGGAACCCGAGGCCGGGGAAGCGCCCGCAGCCGAGGGGGAGCCCGTCGCCGGAGGGGAGTCCGAAATCGAAGCGGAGCCCGAGGCCGGAGAGGAAGAGAGCCTCGAATCGCTCCGCGCCGCGCTCGAAGAGGCCCGCCGCCGGGCCGACGCCGAGAGCGAGGCGCAGCTCCGCGCGCTCGCCGAGATGGAGAACCTGCGCAAGCGCGCCGCGCGCGACGTCGAGCAGGCTCACCGCTTCGGGATCGAGGGGCTGGTGAACGAGCTGCTGCCGGTGCTCGACGGGCTCGCGCTCGGCATCGAGGCCGCGAGCAAGGAGGGCAGCACCCCCGCCGCGCTCGGGGAAGGCACGGCGATGACGCAGCGCATGCTGCTCGCCGCGCTCGAGAAGTTCGGGGTGGCGGAGATCGACCCCGGGGGAGAGGCGTTCGACCCCGAGCGCCACCAGGCGGTGTCCACCCGCGAGGCCGAGGGGGTGGAGGCCGGACGGGTGGTCGAGGTGGTGCAGAAGGGCTTCGCCCTCAACGGGCGCGTGGTGCGCGCCGCCATGGTCGTGGTCTCGAAGTAGCCCGGTTCGGGTCCCGGTTCCGGGTCCGGTTGAATTCGGCGCGCCGCGCCGCATATTGAACTCCTGTCCTCGGGACCCATCGGAGCAGCAACGACATGGCCAAGACCATCGGCATCGACCTCGGCACCA
>CAZSPS010000142.1:0-1530 GCA_964608875.1 uncultured Ectothiorhodospiraceae bacterium | reverse complement strand
CAGCACCGCGGCGCCGGGCAGGGACAGCCCGGTGACCGCGACGTAGGCCGCGAAGAACAGGGCGGCGGTGAGGAACGGGCGCTCGGCGAACAGGGCCTGGAACTGGTCGCGCTGCGACTTCAGGAAGTCGAAGTCGAGCCAACGGCCGAGGTCGAAGAAGAAGAACGCCGCGACCAGCGCCGCGACCAGGACGAGCAGGGCGAGCTGCTTCGGGCTCATCGGGTGCGGCGGCGGCGGCAGCACCACCGCGCCGCCGCGGACTCGGTGCGGGGCGCGTACGGGTGCGGCGGGCAGGGAGCGCCGCCGGGGGCTGGAGCGGGAGCCGGGCGGCGGGTCACGCGCGGGTCAGCAGCCGCATCAGGGAGGACGTGTCCCAGCGCCCCCCGCCCATCGCCTGCACTTCGGCGTAGAGCTGGTCCACCAGTGCGGTCACCGGGAGGCGCGCGCCGATGCGGTCCCCTTCCGCGATGCACATGCCGAGGTCCTTGCGCATCCAGTCCACCGCGAACCCGAACTCGAACTCGTCGCGCACCATGGTCGGCATGCGGTTCTGCATCTGCCAGGAGCCGGCCGCGCCCTGGGACACGACCTCCAGCACCTTGGCCGGATCGAGCCCCGCCCGGAGCGCGAAGTTGGCCCCCTCCGAAAGGGCCTGCACCAGCCCCGCGATGCAGATCTGGTTGACCATCTTGGTGAGCTGACCGGCGCCCGGGGGACCTATGAGCGAGCACACCCGCGAGTAGCACTCGACGACCGGGCGCACCCGCTCGAACACCGCCTCGTCGCCCCCGGCCATGACGGCGAGGACTCCGTTCTCCGCGCCGGCCTGGCCGCCCGACACGGGCGCGTCCAGGAACTCGAGGCCCCGCTCGCGGGCCGCGGCATGGAGCTCGCGCGCCGCCACCGCCGAGGCGGTGGTGTGGTCCACGAAGACCGCGCCCGGCTCCATGCCCGCGAACGCGCCGTCTTCCCCCAGGACCACGGACCGCAGGTCGTCGTCGTTACCGACGCAGGCGAACACGATCCCGGCCCCGCGGGCGGCGGCGGCGGGGGTGTCCTCCGCCCGCCCGGAGTGCTTCTCGAGCCACTCGCCGGCCCGCGTCCGGGTGCGGTTGTAGACGGTGACCGCGTGGCCCGCGGCCGAGAGATGGCCCGCCATCGGGAACCCCATGACGCCGAGCCCGAGGAACGCCACCTTGCGCGGTTCGCCGCTCATGATCCGATGACCCCGAATCCGCCTTGGAAGACAGCGGGCTACGATAGCACACGCGCCCCCGGAAGCCGCCGCCGGGGAGCCGGGCGGACGCGGCGCTGCGCGAAGCGGCGCGGATCAGGCCGCGGGCAGGTCCAGGGTGGCGCTGAGGCCCGTGCCGGTGCGCGAGCGCTCGTTGTCCGCCAGCTCCACCGCCCCCCCGTGCAGGGCGGCCACCGCCGAGACGAGGGCGAGTCCCAAGCCGTTGCCGGGCGTGTGGCGGCTCGAAGCGCGCCGCCCCACGCGCGGCACCGGCTTGGGACTCGCCCTCGTCTCGG
>CAZSPS010000141.1:0-3321 GCA_964608875.1 uncultured Ectothiorhodospiraceae bacterium | reverse complement strand
GATGTCGTCCACGTCGTAGGCGGCGCCGAAGTCGAGCGCCTCGAGCCAGCCGCGCGCGCCCCAGATCGGGGCCTCGTACATGCCGATGGTCATGACGTCGAACTGGCCGCCCTTGGTCGTGATGTCGGTGGTGACCCGCTGGCGCAGGATGCCCTCTTCCAGGGTCACCCAGTTGAGCGTGATGCCCGGGTGCGCCTTCTCGAACTCCGGGGTCAGCTTCTGCATCTCGATCATGTGGCCGTTGTTCACGGTGGCGATGGTCAGCTCGCCGGCGTGCGCCACGGGTACGGCCGCCGCTGCGGCCATCGCGGCCATCGCCAGGGCGAGGGCCGGGTTGCGAATGGTCTTCATGGTGTTCTCCTCGTAATGGGAAACGGACGAAGCCTCACACTGTACAGGAAAACCAAAACTTCCACGGACCCGGATATCCGCCGGGGAATGTTGGCCGGGGGATATCCGCCGGGCGGTTTGAGTATCATGACTCCCCGGACCCACACCCGCGGCGGCCTGCCTCCATGCACGTCCAGAGCTTCACCGTCTACGACCTGCTGGTCCGCAACGCGGGCTGCTTCCCCGGCCGCCCCGCGCTCGTCACCGAGAGCGGCGAGACCCTGACGTTCGCCGCCCTGCTCGAACGGGTCGACGCCCTCGGCGCCGGGCTCGCCGGCGCGGGGCTCGCCAAGGGCGACCGGGTGCTGGTGCTCGCCCAGAACTCCGCCGCCTACTTCGAGCTCTACTTCGCGTGCGCGCGCCAGGGGGTGGTCGCCTATCCGCTCAACTGGCGGCTGTCGGCGGACGAGGTGGCGCGCTCGTGCGAACGCGCCCGGCCGCGGGCCGTGGTCGTGGACGAGGCGTACCGCGAGACCCTGCCCGCGGACGGCGCGGGGCTCGAGGCGGTGACGGTGCGCGCCCAGCTCGACGGCGCGCCCCCCGAGGGCTGGCTCGCCTTCGACGCGCTGCGGGCGGCGGGCGGCGATGGCGGCGGTGGCGGCGGCGGCAACAGCGGTGACGCCGCGCCCCCGGCCGAGGTGGCGGGCGACGATCCGTTCGCGATCATCCCCACCGCGGCGGTGGACGTGATCCCGCGCGGCGCGGTGCTGACCCACGCCAACGTCGTCGTCTCGAGCCTCCAGACCGCCGCCGCCATGGAGCTCGCGCCCGCGGACGGCAACCTGCTCGCCCTGCCCCTGTTCCACATCGCGGCGCTCGGCGGCGCGCTCGCCGTCCTGCACGCGGGCGGGCAGAACGTGGTGATGCCGCGCTTCGACCCGGCCGAGGCGGTGCGGCTCATCGACCGGCACTCCCTCACCCACCTCAACGACTTCCCGCCGGTGCTGGCGAACGTCCTCGACCAGGCCGCGGAGCAGGGGAGCCGGCTCGCCACCTTGCGCATCGTGAACGGGCTGGACGCGCCGGACACCATCGACCGGCTGTATGCCGAGACCGGGGCGGAGTTCTGGAGCGGCTTCGGGCAGACCGAGACCTCGGGCTGGGTGACCTTGCAGCGCTACCGCGAGCGCCCGGGCGCGGCCGGCACGCCGGGTCCGGTGTGCCGGGTGCGGGTCGCCGACGACTACGACCGCCCGGTTCCGGCCGGGACGGCGGGCGAGATCCTGGTGCGCGGCCCCATCGTGTTCCAGGGCTACTTCGACCAGCCCGACGTGAACGAGCACACCTTCCGGGGCGGATGGCACCACACCGGGGACGTGGGGCGGTTCGACGCGGAGGGCTACCTGCACTACGTCAAGCGCAAGCCCGAGAAGGAGCTCATCAAGCCGGGCGGCGAGAACGTGTACCCGGCCGAGGTCGAGGCCACCATCATGGAGCTGCCCGAGGCGAGCGCGGTGTGCGTGTTCGGCGTGCCGGACAAGAAGTGGGGCGAGGGGATCATGGCGGTGGTGGAGAGCGCGGGCGGCCTCACCGCGCAGCAGGTCATCGACCACGTGGGCGCGCGCATCGCCCGCTTCAAGCGCCCGCAGCACGTCGCCTTCGCCGCCTCGCTGCCGCGCGACGACACCGGCGCGGTGGACCGCGAGGCGGTGAAGGAGGCGTGGGCGAAGACGGCGGCGGCGGACTGACGGGCCGATGGCCGGCACGGCGCGTGCACTGTTCCGGGACCGCAAGGTCCTCTCCTGGGCGCTCTACGACTGGGCGAACTCGGTGTTCGCGACCACCGTGATGGCCGGCTTCTTCCCCGTGTTCTTCAAGCAGTACTGGAGCGCGGACGCGGACGTGGTGACCAGTACCGCGCAGCTCGGCTTCACCAACTCCCTCGCGAGCGCCTTCATCCTGGTCGCCGCTCCCGTGCTCGGCGCCATCGCGGACGGGGGGGCGGCCCGCAAGAAGTACCTGGGGGCGTTCACGGCGCTCGGCATCGCGGCTTCGGCCGGCCTGTGGGCCGTCGGGCAGGGGGAATGGTTCACGGCCGCGGTGGTGTACGCGCTCGCCGTCGTCGGCTTCTCCGGCGCCATCGTCTTCTACGACTCCCTCATCACGTCGGTGAGCCCGCCCGGACGCTACGACGAGGTGTCCGCCTTCGGCTTCTCGCTCGGCTACATCGGCGGGGGGCTGCTGTTCGCCTGCAACGTCGCCATGACCCTCTCTCCGGGCTCGTTCGGGCTCGCCGGGCCGGCGGAGGCGGTGCGCCTTTCCTTCCTGACGGTGGCGGCGTGGTGGCTGCTCTTCTCCCTGCCGACGTTCCGGTACGTGCCGGAGCCGCCCCGGTTCGGGGACGGCGCCTCGCCGGTGGCGGACGGCCTGCGCGCCCTCGCGAAGACGCTCCGCGAACACCGCGCCTACCGCCCGGCCGGGCTCTTCCTGCTCGCCTACTTCTTCTACATCGACGGGGTCCACACCATCATCCGCATGGCCGTGGACTACGGGCTTTCGCTCGGCTTCTCGTCCGAGAACCTCATCGTCGCCCTGCTCATCACGCAGTTCGTCGGCTTCCCGGCCGCGTTCGCGTTCGGGCTGGCGGCGGCGAAGGTCGGCCCCAAGCCCGCCCTCTACTTCGGGATCGGGGTGTACGTCGCGGTCACCGTGTGGGCGTACTTCATGACTTCGGTGGTGGAGTTCTACGTCCTGGCGGTGGTGGTGGGCCTGGTGCAGGGCGGGGTGCAGGCCATCTCCCGCTCCCTCTACGCGCGCTTCGTGCCGGCGGCCCAGAGCGGGGAGTTCTTCGGGTTCTTCAACATGATCGGCCGGTTCGCCGCCATCGTGGGGCCTTCCCTGGTGGCGGTGACCGGCCTCCTCACCGGCAGCTCCCGCCTCGGCATCCTGTCCGTCATCGCGCTGCTGGCGGCGGGCATGGCCCTCCTCCCC
>CAZSPS010000140.1:0-2564 GCA_964608875.1 uncultured Ectothiorhodospiraceae bacterium | reverse complement strand
CATCACCGCCCCGCCGTCCTTGACGAGCGTGACCGCGGTGTTGGGGTGCATCGTCCGGTTGGTGAGGTTGCGGACGTAGTGCGGGATCATCCCGACCCCGTGGCTGTCGTGCCCCTTGAGGTTCGCCTCCACGAGGTGGCTGGCCACCTGGGCGGCCTCCGCCGGCCCGCTGCCGGCGCGCTCGAGGAGGGCGCCGACCACGCGCCGCAGCTGGGTATGGGAGAAGACGTGCATGTTGCGCGTATTCTAGTCCGTCATGAGCGAAGGGGCGGGGCTTTCGGAGAGGGCGCGGACGAGGTGGCTGTGGGTCGCGGTCGTCGCGATGCTCATCCAGCAGGCGCTGTCCTACATGTCCACCCTGGTGCTGCCGGTGGCCGCGCCCGAGGTCTCGAAGGCGCTCGGCCTCGACATCTCCCTCGTCGGCATCTACACGGCGGTCATGTACGTCGCGTCCACGCTCTCGGCGGGCGCCTCCGGCGCCTTCATCCAGCGTTACGGGGCGCTGCGCGTGAGCCAGGCGGCCCTCGTCCTCATGGGGCTCGGCCTCGTCTTCTCCTGGCCGGGCTGGCTGCTGGCGTTCGCCGTCTCCTCCTTCGTGATCGGCGCGGGGTCGGCCGTCTCCACCCCCGCCAGCTCCGAGATCCTGGCGCGCTACTGCCCGCCCCGGCAGGCCCCGCTCATCTTCTCCATCAAGCAGACCGGGGTGCCCGTGGGCGGGATGCTGGCCGGGCTCCTGGTGCCCTTGTTCATCGCCGGGTTCGGCTGGCAGGGCGCGTTCGTCGCCTGCGGGGCGATGTGCCTCGCCTTCGTCTTCGCGCTGCAGCCGCTGCGCGCGGAGTTCGACCGCCACCGCAACCCCGCGCACCGCATCTCCTCGCGCGCGGTGGTGCACACCGTGCAGGCGGTGCTCTCGCATCCGCGCCTGCGCGAGCTGGCCCTCGGCTCGGTGTCGTGGGTCGGGTTGCAGGCGATCTACGGCGCGTTCTTCGTCGCCCTGCTCGCGGACGGGCTCGGATACGCCCTCGGCGCGGCGGGGGCGGTGTTCGCGGTGGGCCAGGGCGCCGCGATCGGCGCGCGCATCCTGTGGGGCTGGGTGGCGAGCCGGTTCGGGAACGCGCGCCGGGTGCTCGGATGGCTCGGGGTGGTGATGGCGGCGGCGAGCGTCGCCACCGCCCTCTTCGGCCCCGGCTGGCCGGTGCTCGCCGTCGGCGCCGTGGCCGTGGTCTACGCGGGCACCGCCATCAGCTGGCACGGGGTGCTGCTGGCGGAGACCGCGCGCCTCTCTCCGGCGGACCGGATCGGGGCGATGACGGGCGGCGTGCTGCTCTTCACCAGCGTCGGGATCATGGTGTACCCGCTGCTGTTCGGGCTGGTGCTGAAGGTGACGGGGAGCTACGCGCCGGGGTTCGCCCTGGCCGCGCTCCCCGCCCTCTACAGCGGGGTGCGGATGCTGCTCCCCGAACGGGCCGGACGGCCGAAGGCGTGAGGCGGCGCACCTCCCGGCGCCCGCCGCGACTTGCTACGATCCGCTCTTCCCATCCACCTTCCACCTCGTCCCCGGCCGGGTTCCGTCCGGCCGCCCCACGCACGGGAGTTCCCGATGAAGTTCTACGACTGCGCAACCGCTCCGAGCCCCCGCCGGGTCCGCATCCTCATGGCGGAGAAGGGGATCGAGCTGCCCACGGTGCAGGTCGATCTCCGCTCCGGCGAACAGTTCGGAGAGGCGTTCCGGGCCGTCAACCCGCACTGCACCGTGCCCGCCCTGGTGCTCGACGACGGGACGTGCATCAGCGAGACCATCGCCGTATGCCGCTACCTCGACGCCACTGGGCCGGCGCCGTTCGTGATGGGGGACGGTCCGGTCCAGCAGGCGCTCATCGCGATGTGGGACCACCGCATCGAGATGGAGGGCTTCCTCGCCGCCGCCGAGATGCTCCGCAACACGGCCAAGGGCATGCAGGACCGCGCCCTGCCGGGGCCCGAGCCCATCGCGCAGATCCCGGAGCTGGCCGAGCGTGGACGGCGCCGGCTGGGGCTCTTCTTCGAGATGCTCGACCGCCAACTCGACGGGCGGCAGTTCATCGCGGCGGACCGCTACAGCATGGCGGACATCACGGCCCTGGTGACGGTGGACTTCGTCAAGCGGCTGAAGGTGGACATCCCGGACTCGTGCACCCACTTGCGCAGCTGGTACGAGGGGAGCAGCGCACGTCCGAGCTCCGTCGACTGATGGCGCCGCGCGGTGCCGCCCTCGCCCTCGCCCTCGCCACCCTCCCGGTCCTCGGCGCCGCGGCGCCGGGGACGGCCGGCGCGGGCGAGGCCATCGTCGCCGTCGCCACCAACTTCCTGCTGCCGCTGCGCGCCCTCGCCGCCGACTTCGAGGCCCGCACCGGCCACGGCGCGCGCCTGGTCTCGGGCTCGACCGGCCAGCTCTACGCGCAGATCGTGCAGGGGGCGCCCTACGACCTCTTCCTCTCCGCCGACGAGGCGCGGCCCCGCAAGCTCGAGCAGGCGGGCCGGATCGTGCCCGGCAGCCGCCGTCCCTACGCCTTCGGGCGGCTCGC
>CAZSPS010000139.1:0-7243 GCA_964608875.1 uncultured Ectothiorhodospiraceae bacterium | reverse complement strand
GGACCACCACCACCGCCGCCACCCCCGACGCGGCCTGGTTCGTGTTCCTGAGCGGCGTCCTCGCCGCGAGCGCCATGCTCCTGCCGGGCGTCTCGGGGGCTTACGTGCTGGTGCTGCTGAAGAAGTACGCCTACGTGCTCGCGGCCCTCGGGCGGCTCGACCTCGCCGTCCTGCTGCCCTTCGGGGCCGGGGTGGCGGTGGGGTTCGCGCTGCTCAGCCGGGTGCTCGGCTGGCTGCTCGGGCGCTTCGGCCGGGTGACGCTGTTCACCCTGGCGGGGCTGATCGCGGGCTCGCTGTGGTCGATATGGCCGTACCGCGCGGCGCTCGGCGGGCGCTCGGCGCCGGTATGGCCCGATGCCGGCGCCTTCGACCCGCTGCACCCGGCCCTCGCCCTCGCCGGCGCCGGCGCCGTCGCCGCCCTGCACCTCGCCTCCGCGCGCCGCGTCCGCTCTTCCTGAGCCCGCTCCCCCGCGCCGCCGCCCGAATTAGGAATTTCGGGCGAAGTGTGTCAAATTGATCCGTTCGCACGCGCGCCGCCGGTCCCGCCCCGGCCAGCCGCGCGCGCGCCGAACCCGGACCCCGGACGAAGCCCCGGCAGACGCTTGGGCAGGCCGCCCGGCCCAGCAGGACAGGACGAGTGCCGCTACCCGCTCCCCAAGGACTCTACGACCCCACCCGCGAGCACGACTCGTGCGGGATCGGCTTCGTCGTGGACATCCGCAACCGCGCGAGCCACGACATTGTGCGCCAGGGGCTCGAGATCCTCTGCAACCTCTCGCACCGGGGCGCGGTCGGGGCCGACCCGCTCGCGGGCGACGGCGCCGGCATCCTCATGCAGCTTCCCGATGCGCTGCTGCGCGCGGAGTGCGCGGGGCTCGGCATCGACCTCCCGGCCCCCGGCCGCTACGGGGTGGGCATGGTGTTCCTGCCGCGCGACGCCGCGGCGCGCCGCGCCTGCGAGGAGGCGCTGGCGGCGGCGGCCGAGGCCGAGGGGCAGCGCTTCCTCGGGTGGCGCGACGTGCCCGTGGACCCGTCCGTCCTCGGCGAGAGCGTGAAGCCCCACGAGCCCCGCATCCGCCAGGCGTTCATCGCCTGCGGCGACGGCGGCGCCGCCGAGGACCAGGACGCCTTCGAGCGCAAGCTCTATGTGATCCGGAAGGTCGCGGAGGCGGCGGTGGAGCGGGGCGGGCTCGCGGCCGGCGGGACCTTCCACGCTGCCACCCTGTCCTCGCGCACCGTCTGCTACAAGGGGATGATGCTCGCCGCCCGCCTCGACTCCTACTACCTGGACCTGGCGGACCGGCGCACCGCGTCCGCGCTCGCGCTCGTCCACCAGCGCTTCTCCACCAATACCTTCCCCACCTGGGAGCTGGCCCACCCGTACCGCTACCTCTGCCACAACGGCGAGATCAACACCGTGCGCGGCAACATCAACTGGATGAACTCGCGCCGCCACGGCCTGAGCTCGCCGCTGCTGGGCGGCGACCTCGACAAGCTGTGGCCCATCATCCGCGAGGGCACCTCGGACTCGGCGACCTTCGACAACGCGCTCGAGCTGCTGCTGGCCGGGGGCTATTCGCTGCCGCACGCCATGATGCTGATGATCCCGGAGGCGTGGCAGGACAACCCCATCATGGACCCCGCGCGCCGCGCCTTCTACGAGTACCACGCCGCCCTCATGGAGCCGTGGGACGGCCCCGCCGCCATCGCCTTCACCGACGGGCGGCGGATCGGGGCCACCCTCGACCGCAACGGCCTTCGCCCGGCGCGCTACGTGGTGACGGACGACGAGCGGGTGATCATGTCCTCGGAGGTCGGCGTGCTGGACCTTCCCGAGTCCCGCATCGTGCGCAAGTGGCGGCTGCAGCCGGGGCGGATGCTGCTGGTGGACCTGGAGCGCGGGCGCATCGTGGACGACGACGAGCTGAAGGCCGAGCTCGCCGCCTCGCGCCCGTGGCAGCGGTGGCTGGACGAGACCCGCATCCGGCTGAAGGACCTCTCCGCCCCCGGGAGCGCCGGCGGCGGGCCGGACGACCGCCCCGCCTCCCCCGCGCAGGCCAACGAGCCGCTGCTCGACCGCCAGCAGGCGTTCGGCTACACGCGCGAGGACCTCGAGTTCCTCCTCGCCCCCATGGCCCGCGACGGCGAGGAGGCGGTGGGGTCCATGGGCGCGGACAACCCGGTCGCGGTGCTTTCTTCGCGCTACAAGCCGCTCGCCAACTTCTTCCGGCAGAACTTCGCCCAGGTCACCAACCCCGCCATCGACTCGATCCGCGAGCGCCTGGTGACCTCGCTCATCTCCATCATCGGGCCGCGCCCGAACCTGCTGGACCTCGACCGGGTGGGCGAGCTCGGGCGGGTGGAGGTGGAGCAGCCCGTGCTGACGGACCGCGAGATGCGCACCATCCGGGAGATCGAGCGTCACACGGACGGGCGCTTCCATGCGTGCGCCATCGACATCTGCTTCCCGGCGGAGCGGGGCGCGGCGGGCCTCGGGGAGGCGCTCGAGCGCATCTGCGCCGAAGCGGAGGAGGCGGTGCGCGGGCGCTACAACATCGTCGTCCTCTCCGACCGGGCGGTGGATGCGTTCCACGTGCCGATCCCGGCCCTGCTCGCGACCGCCGCCGTGCACCACCACCTGGTGCGCTCCGGGCTGCGCACCGAGACGGGGCTGGTGGTGGAGACCGGCGCCGCGCTCGAGGTGCACCACTTCAGCACCCTCGCCGGCTACGGCGCCGAGGGGGTCCACCCGTGGCTCGCGTTCGAGACCCTGGACGCCCTCGCGCGCGAGGGGCGGCTGGACGCCGCCCGCGAGGAGGTCGAGGCCCGCTTCATCAAGGCGGTCGGCAAGGGGCTGCTCAAGGTGATGTCGAAGATGGGCATCTCCACCTACCAGTCCTACTGCGGCGCGCAGATCTTCGACGCGGTGGGCCTCGCGAGCGAGTTCGTGGAGCGCTTCTTCCCCGGCACCGCCACGCGCGTGGAGGGGATCGGCCTCGAGGAGATCGCCGCCGACGCCATGCGCCGCCACGAGGACGCCTGGGGCGACGCGCCGCTCTACCGCAACGCCCTCGACCCCGGCGGCGACTACGCGTTCCGCATCCGGGGCGAGGCGCACGTGTGGACCCCGGAGTCCGTGGCCAAGCTCCAGCACGCGGTGCGCGGCGAGCGCTTCGACACGTTCCGCGAGTTCTCCGAGCTGGTGAACCGGCAGAGCGAGAAGCTCCTGACCTTGCGCGGGCTGTTCGAGTTCCGGTTCGGCGACGCCGCGCCCGTGCCGCTCGACGAGGTGGAGCCCGCCGCCTCCATCGTGAAGCGCTTCTCGACGGGCGCGATGTCGTTCGGCTCCATCTCCTACGAGGCGCACACCACGCTCGCGATCGCGATGAACCGCATCGGCGGCAAGTCCAACACGGGCGAGGGCGGGGAGCTCTCCGACCGCTACCGCCCGCTGCCGAACGGGGACTCGATGCGCTCGGCCATCAAGCAGGTGGCGTCGGGGCGTTTCGGGGTGACCACGGAGTACCTCGTCAACGCCGACGAGCTGCAGATCAAGATCGCCCAGGGCGCGAAGCCGGGCGAGGGCGGGCAGCTGCCGGGCCACAAGGTGGACCGGACCATCGCGCGCGTGCGCTACTCGACCCCGGGGGTGGGCCTCATCTCGCCGCCGCCGCACCACGACATCTACTCCATCGAGGACCTGGCCCAGCTCGTCTACGACCTGAAGAACGTCAACCCGCGCGCGCGCGTCAGCGTGAAGCTGGTGTCCGAGGTGGGGGTGGGCACGGTGGCCGCGGGGGTGTCCAAGTGCCACGCGGACCACGTGACCATCGCGGGGCACGACGGCGGCACCGGGGCGAGCCCCCTCACCTCCATCAAGCACGCCGGATCGCCGTGGGAGATCGGCCTCGCGGAGACGCACCAGACGCTGGTGCTCAAGGACCTGCGCGGGCGCATCGCGGTGCAGGTGGACGGGGGCCTTCGCACCGGGCGCGACGTGGTGGTGGGGGCGCTGTTGGGGGCGGACGAGTTCGGCTTCGCCACCGCCCCGCTGATCGCGGCCGGCTGCATCATGATGCGCAAGTGCCACCTCAACACCTGCCCGGTGGGGGTGGCGACGCAGGACCCGGAGCTGCGCAAGCGGTTCGTGGGGCAGCCCGAGCACGTCATCAACTACTTCTTCTTCGTGGCCGAGGAAGTGCGCGAGCTGATGGCGAAGCTCGGGGTCCGGCGCTTCGACGACCTGGTGGGGCAGTCGCAGCGGCTCGACATGCGCCGCGCGGTCGCGGGCGCGCGGGCGCGCGGGCTCGACTTCTCGCGCATCCTGCACAAGCCCGACGCGGGGCAGGGGGTGGCGATCCACAACTGCGAGGCCCAGGACCACGGGCTCGAGCGGGCGCTCGACCACGAGCTCATCCGGCGCGCACGGCCGGCGCTGGAGGGCGGCGCGCCGGTGCGCATCGAGGTGGACGTGCGCAACTCGCACCGCACGGTGGGGGCGATGCTCTCGGGCGAGGTGGCGAAGCGCCACGGCCACGCCGGGCTCCCCGACGACTCCATCTACATCCGCGCCAAGGGCACGGGCGGGCAGAGCTTCGGCGCCTTCCTCGCGCGCGGGGTGACCCTGGAGCTGCAGGGCGACACCAACGATTACGTGGGCAAGGGCCTCTCGGGCGGGCGCCTCGTGGTGTACCCGCCGCCGGACTCGCCCCTGGTGCCGGAGGAGAACATCCTCATCGGCAATACGGTGCTGTACGGCGCGATCGCGGGCGAGTGCTATTTCCGGGGCGTGGCGGGCGAGCGCTTCGCGGTGCGCAACTCCGGTGCCCTCGCGGTGGTGGAGGGGCTGGGCGACCACGGCTGCGAGTACATGACGGGCGGCGTGGTGGTGGTGCTGGGGCGCACGGGCCGCAACTTCGCGGCCGGCATGAGCGGCGGCATCGCCTACGTGCACGACGAGGACGGGGACTTCGAGCGCCGCTGCAACACCGACATCGTGGAGCTCGAACCCGTGCTGCGGGCGGCTTCGGCGGCGGGTGCGGGCGCCGGGGCCGAGTTCGCGGGCCGTCCCGACTACCACCCTGACATGACCCGTTTCGACGAGGAGCGCCTGCGCGGGCTCGTCGAGCGCCACCTGCACTACACCGGCAGCGAGCGGGCGCGCCGCCTGCTCGAGGACTGGGAGCGCGAGATCGCGCGCTTCGTCAAGGTCATGCCGGTCGAATACCGGCGCGCGCTCGAGGACCTGAAGCGCGAGGCGGCGGAGGCGGAGCCGGCGCCGGAAGCCGCCGGCGCGGACGCCGGGCTCACGGAAGCCGCAGGCTGAATGGGCAAGCCGACCGGCTTCATGGAGTACGAGCGGCGCGACCGGACCTCCCGTCCGGTCGAGGAGCGCGTGCGCGACTGGCGCGAGTTCACGATCGAGCTCGCCCCCGAAGAGCTGGCGCGCCAGGGCGCGCGTTGCATGGACTGCGGCATCCCCTTCTGTCACCAGGGCTGCCCGGTCGACAACGTCATCCCCGACTGGAACGACTTGGTCTACCGCTCGCGCTGGGGCGAGGCGCTCGAGGTCCTGCACTCCACCAACAACTTCCCCGAGGTGACGGGGCGGGTGTGTCCGGCGCCGTGCGAGGAGGCCTGCACCCTCAACCTCGACGACGCCCCGGTCGCCATCAAGACCATCGAGTGCGCGATCGCGGACCGGGGCTGGGAGGAGGGCCGGGTGGAGCCGCAGCCGCCCGCCGTGCGCACCGGCCGGCGGGTGGCGGTGGTGGGCTCGGGTCCGGCCGGGCTCGCCTGCGCGCAGCAGCTCGCGCGGGCCGGGCACGCGGTCGAGGTGCTGGAGAAGAACGACCGGATCGGGGGGCTGCTCCGCTACGGTATCCCCGACTTCAAGCTGGACAAGGGCATCATCGACCGCCGCATCGGGCAGATGGAGGCGGAGGGGGTGGTGTTCCGTCCCGGCGTGCACGTCGGGGCGGGGGTGCGCACGGACGAGCTCGTCGGCGAGTTCGACGCGGTGGTGCTCGCGGGCGGGGCGGAGCGGCCCCGCGACCTGCCGGTCGAGGGGCGCGGCCTCGACGGGGTGCACTTCGCGATGGAGTTCCTGCCGCAGCAGAACCGGCGGGTGGCGGGCGACACGGTGCCCGACGACGGCGCCATCACCGCGGCCGGCAAGCACGTGGTGGTGATCGGCGGCGGCGACACGGGCTCGGACTGCATCGGCACCTCGTTCCGGCAGGGCGCGCGCTCGGTGACGCAGCTCGAGATCCTGCCGCGTCCGCCGGACCGCGAGGACAAGCTGCTCACCTGGCCGGAATGGCCGCTGCGGTTCCGCACCTCGAGCTCCCAGGAGGAGGGGGCGGCGCGCGACTTCTGCGTCACCACGAGCGCGATCCGGGGGAGCGGCGGGCGCGCCGAGGCGCTGGTGTGCGAGCGCGTCGAGTGGCGGCGGGACGAGGCGGCGGGCGGGCCGCCGCGCATGGTCCCGGTCGAGGGCGGCGGGTTCGAGCTGCCGGCCGATCTCGTGCTCCTCGCCATGGGCTTCGTGCATCCCGAGCACGAGGGCATGCTGGCCGAGCTCGGGGTCGAGCTGGACCCGCGCGGCAACGTGCTGGCCGGCACCGGGGACTACCGCACCACGGTGGACAAGGTGTTCGCCTGCGGCGACATGCGCCGCGGGCAGTCGCTCGTGGTGTGGGCCATCCGCGAGGGCCGGCAGGCGGCGCGCGCGGTCGACGAGTACCTGATGGGAGAGTCCAGGCTGCCGCGTTGAGCGGAGGTGGCGATGGCGAGGACGGCAATGGTCCGGCGGCAGGCGGCGGTAGCGGCAGCGGCGGCGTTGGCCGCGGCGGCGGGTCTCGCGGGCTGCGGACGCGGCGCGGGGCCGGAGGCGGGCGCCGGTGCGCTCGAAGAGTACCGGCGGGCGGCGGTGGTGTCGGAGGCGCGCTGGAGCCCGGCCGACCCGCGCCGCCGCGGGCAGCACGAGGCCGCGCTCGCCCGCTACCGCGAGGCCGTCGCCGCGCGCGACGAGGCCCACCCCGGCTACGCCGACGCCTTCCGGGCCTGGCAGGCGCTCGAGGCCGAGGGCGAGACGCTCGCAGGGTACCACCTCGGCATCCTCCACCTGTACGGGCTCGGCGGGGCGGCGTTCGACCAGGTGCGCGCGCTGGCCCTCATCCGGCGCGCGGCGGAGCACGGCTATCCCCCCGCGCAGACCTTCATGGGCCTCGTCGCCGAGAGC